>DAOWLL010000278.1 GCA_030641945.1 Gammaproteobacteria bacterium
CTCATAAATATTGAAAGAGGTTAGTGACAGGTTAAAGGGGTGAATGTCCATTTGAATCTATCTCTGGATGCCTCCAGTCAGGAGACAACGACTTATGAATTTCAGACTCGATTGATACGACCCCGCTATTTCTAAGGTATTTGCTTCAATCGTGCTTTTATCGTAAACAGACACTGGAGATACATGTCGCTGAATTTAGAGTAAATTATGCGTTGTCCGATTAAGTAAAATCACCTGGATAAATTCAGGCTTTTTTGTACAGGCATCACCATGAATAAACAGCCGGCCAGTCAGCAGTTCGACGTACCACTCTCGAAACCGGTGTTTCGTGGGCAAAAACATTTGCGCATCGCCCTGGTGGGCATGCCCAACAGTGGTAAAAGTACGCTATTCAATGCGGTGTCTGCGACTTCGATTCAAACCGGTGAGCTGACTGGGACCCAAAGCATCTATGTTGAATGCCCGGTCCAGATCGGCTTTGACGAAGCCCGGCTGGTGTCGCTCCCCAGTATCCAGTCACTGAATAACTTATCCCATGATGATCTGGTGGCCTTGCAGTATCTTCTATGGGGCGACCAGTTGCCACTGGTGTCGGCGCACGAACAGGACGCACCGCCGGCGCCCTTTGCGCCGCCCGACGTGATTATTCAGGTAGTTGATGCCACCGCGCTGGAGCGGCACCTGGAACTTACCATTGAGCTGAGTCAACTCGGTAAGCCTATGGTGCTGGCGTTAAACATGATGGACGAGGCTCGCAAGAAGGGTGTACACATCAACAGCCACACCTTGAGTGAGCAACTTGGAATACCCGTGGTGCCAACAGTTGTACTGATGGGCCATGGTATATCGGAACTCTTCACGGCGGCGGCAAATGCCGTTAGGGAAGGGGAATACCCACATCCCCAGCGACCGAGTGACTATATCGTAGAATCACTGAAACCCCTGAACAAGGCGCTGCACGACCCTGAATTGCAAAAAGCCTTCTGCGTGCCTTATTCATTCCTGCTGATACAGGTGGCGGCAAACGACCGCTACTTTATGGATGAGCTGGAACAGCACTTTCCACAAAGCCTGCCGGCGCTATTGCAATTACGGGCCGAGGCGGAACAATCACTGCCGCGTCCATTGGAAGAAGAACTGCACGCGGACCGTCACCACCGTGCGGCTACCTTGTTCGAGGCCGTCAGCCGACTGGGCCCGCCTGTGGAGGGGCGAGGTTGGCGCTTCTGGCTGGATGAATTATTTCTACACCCTCGTTGGGGGTTGCTGGGCAGCCTGGGTGTTTTTGCGCTGGTGTTATTTGTTGTGTTCAAGGGCAGTGTATACCTGGACAGCATGACGGCTGCAAAACTTATCGACTGGGTATCCGCCTGGCAGCCGGAAACCACCAGCGGTGTCGTCGGCCGTGCCGTGGCGGATGGTCTTATCGGCCTGGTCGGCATCGTTATTCCTTACATGATCCCGCTGGTATTGTTACTGGTGTGGCTGGAGGAGGCCGGCATCATGCAGCGCATCGCGTTTGTGGTTGACCGCGGCTTTCACAAGATTGGTTTACATGGGGGTGTGGCCTTGCCATTCCTGCTTGGCCTGGGATGTAATGTGCCGGCCATCGCCGGCGCTGCAGCGGTGGCCAGCGGCCGTGATCGCATCGTCGCGTCGCTGCTGATTACCTTTGTTCCATGCTCGGCGCGCTCTGCCATTATTCTCGCCATCGGCGGAAAATACCTCGGTGGCATTGGCGTATTCGCGGTTTTCATGCTCACCATGATCGTCATTGCAGTTCTCGGGCGCCTGCTAACCCGGCGCTATCCTGAAACGGGTCCCGGACAGGTGATGGAAATTCCTCACTATGCAATGCCCTCCGTAAAGGCGCTCATCAGCATGACATGGATGCGCACCAGCGATATCCTGACTATCGTGACACCACTACTGGTCGGCGGCAGCATTGTGCTGGCGCTGCTCAGTCATGTCGGCGCTGATGACATTATTAACGTGGTATTTACCCCCATCACCAGCTGGTGGCTGGGCCTGCCGGTGGTGCTGGGCGTGCCCATTTTGTTTGGCGTATTGCGCAAGGAACTCTCCCTGTTGATGATCTACCAGGCCCTTGGCAGTTTCGAGATCGGGATGTACCTGGACTGGGTGCAGATGATGACCTTCCTGATTTTCCTGACCTTTTACATCCCATGTATATCGACATTCGCAGTGATGCTCAAGACCATTGGGCGTAAGGAAGCATTTTTCTCCATTGCCCTGTCCGTGGGTGTGGCATTGCTGGTCAGCGGGGTGATTCGGTTGTTGCTCGAAGGCGTGAGATGGATACAGGTTTAATGCAAACCTCAAATATATTGGATGAATAATCAGAAACAGGCCGGTTGTCATACTATATAATCCCAGCAGTCTTCTATTTACTGCCAGTCACCTAAATGCAGCATCCATCTCAGATATCAATGATTTACCTTGATCCCATCGCTGCGGCGAGCCAGAAGGCAACTTCGTAATGAAGATTTCAATGAAAATATTAACCTTCTGGTTGATCCTGGGGCCTGTGTTTGCATTACTGTTTTCTATTGCAAGCTGGTATGTAATTAACTGGTTATCGCCTGGTGTGCTTTATGGAATCGATGTAATGATTTCCACGTATCCCCTGGGGCTGCTGATGTCGTTGTTAACGCCATGGGGATGGCTTATGTATGGCGGATTTCTGTTGATGAATTCACAGAAAGTTAAACAGGGCATATGGTGTACTGTTATCGGTGCATTGCTGCTTGGTGGTTTCTGGCCAATATGGGCTACGGATCTGGCTTGAATGTAAATGGATTTAGGGAACCTCTGATCAAGTCTGGACGAAGTAGATTGCGATTCAAAATGTTCGGTATCAAGGCGCGAATCGCGCGTAATAGCGAGCTATTGTGAAGATTTGCAACGCCGATACCGGACACTAGGGCGCAAGACACGAGTTCATGACTTGATCAGAGGTTCCTTAGTGCGTGCTGCCCATTAAAACATCAACGGGGCCGGTGACAAATCAAATGCAGCCGTATCTCTGATGATATCTATAATCCTTGTGCCCTTATTTTTTATACACCATGACAAATATCCTGACTTTCAAAAAGAAGAAATTGTCAGAGAAACACAAAGGTAAGACGTTGTGCAGGAGTGGTTTTCATAAATGGGAAGTTATCAAGGAAAAGCAGTTTGACGTAAAGCAAGGTCAGCTGGTGACCTCTTACAGGTGCAAGCGCTGCGGTAAACAAAAAAATACGGCAATATGAAGAAAAACAACCGGGTCAATAGACCTTTTTACTGGGGGGTGCGGTATGAGCGAAGAAGCAGTTGTTGCCAAAAAAGGTCCATATGGCGTTGTTGTTGAGAAAGGTAAAACTTACTGGTGGTGTGCGTGTGGACGCAGCCAATCTCAACCATTTTGTGATGGTTCGCATAAAGGAACGGATTTTGAGCCGGTCAAGTATGTGGCAGAGGACGATGTGATGGTCGCGTTTTGTGGATGTAAACGCTCCAAACATGAGCCGCGTTGCGATGACACGCACATTTCTATCAAAGAAGAAGAGATAAAAGGGGCTGGCGACACATAAGAGTCCTTAAGCCAGCAATGATGGAGTCAGGCTCTTTGATTTTATTTCTAATGCCAGATAATCACTAACGGAGCCGCATATGTTTGAAAAACCATCCCTACAGGGCATATTTGTCCGCCTGCCGCTACACGGCCCCACGCAAATGTTTAAAAACAACATCTACAGATGAACACAGATATTTAGAAACTTAAAAACGCTTTTATCCGTGTTCATCTGCGTTCATCTGTGGACATTTGCCC
>DAOWLL010000058.1 GCA_030641945.1 Gammaproteobacteria bacterium
CGTGACCGTCGTGTGAAAAAACGTATGTTCCGTTCATTATGGATTGTGCGTATTAATGCTGCAGCTGCTGAGTGCGGTATTTCATACAGCCGCCTGATCAATGGCCTGACTAAAGCAGACGTTGCGATTGATCGTAAAGTATTGGCTGACTTAGCTGTTCATGATATGGCTGCCTTTACAAAAATCGCTGATAAGGCCAAAGAAGCACTCGCAGCTTAATTATCGCGAGTGTTGTTCGGGCAGATTAATGTCCGAATGTGCTTAATCAGTACAAAAGGGGGAGCGTGCTTCCCCTTTTTTTATGTGCAGGATGTACGGTATGTCGCGGTGCCATGGATGGCAAAGAGCGACGCATGTGAACTAAAAATAAAAAGATTGAACCGTAGAGGCGCAGAGGCGCAGAGTTTTGTTATTTGTTTCGCCTTCGGCGAAGCAAATACATAAAGTTTTTTCTCTGCGTCTCCGTGCCTCTGCGGTTAATAAATGTAGATATATTTTCTTTGCGTCATTAACAGGAAAGCCGTTTTTTTAACCTGCCGGTGAGGAAACGGATTTTGTTGTGCGGCGCGACCATGGAGTTAGCTCAAGGCGTTCCTGTCCAGCATCGACACCAATTTCTTTATTATCGAGATAGCAGCCAGGGTCTTCTGCCCAGAAGTTTCCGCTGAGTTGCCATGCGCGTGTTCGGGAGTTTCCGCCGCATATGTTCAGGTAATTGCACTCGGCACAGCGGCCTTCAACAGGACGTGATTTCAGCTTAAGTCCGGCCATCAGCGGGTCGGAGGTGTCCATCCAGATATCAGAGAACGGCCTTTGTTTGACATTGCCGATGGTGTAATCCCACCACATGGTATCCGGATGTACATTGCCGAGGTTGTCGATATTTGAAATGTTGACGCCGGAAGAATTGCCGCCCCAACGGATCAGCATTTTCTCCAGGTATTCGGCATGTTCCGGCATGTGTTTTCTGGCCCAGAGCAACAGGTACACACCATCAGCATCATTATTGCCAGTAACAAATTCACGCCTGCGTCCTGATTGTACATCCTGCCAGCAGGTATCAAACAGCAGGTCCATGGCTTCACGCGTCATCTTGTGATGTAAATCATCGCGCCGGTTTTTATTACCACGCCCGGCATAATTAAGATGTGAAAGATAAAACTTGTCGACCTTCTCGTCATCCATCAATTGCAGCAGGCCGGGCAGGTCCTGCTTGTTGTCCTGGGTAAGGGTAAAACGCAGCCCGACCTTGATGCCGGCGTCATGGCACAGGCGTATTCCGCGCAATGCTTCATCGAACGAACCCTGTTTGCGGCGGAAGTTGTCATGTGTTTCGCGTATGCCATCGATACTGATACCGACATAGTTGTAACCGACCTTGACGATGTCATCGATGTTGTTTTCATCGATCAGGGTGCCATTGCTCGACAGGCCCACATAGAAACCCATGTCTTTGGCGCGATGTGAAATGTCGAAAATGTCAGGACGCATCAATGGTTCGCCACCTGAAAGGATCAGCACGGGTACGCCAAATGCTTTCAGGTTGTCCATAACATCAAACACCTGCTGCGTACTCAGTTCGCCGGGAAAGTCCTTGTCAGCAGAGGTTGCATAGCAGTGTTTGCATGTCAGGTTGCAACGGCGAATAAGGTTCCAGATAACGACCGGCCCACTCGGCTTTCTCTGTGGTCCCAGCGGCTTGTTCTCTTTTAATGTATGCAGGTACTGGCTTAATCGAAACATAATCAGGCTGCCAGGCGCATACCGGTTTTTTTCAGAATCGCTGAGCTGAACAGCGTTTCGTGTGCATTACAGTTATCACCAAGCATAGATGCAATATATTCCGCTTTGCTGTTGACCTCGTCTCGCGTATGGCCATGCACCATGGCAAACAGGTTATACCGCCATACCGGTAAATGCCGTGGCCGTAGATAACAGTGGCTGACAAAGTCCAGCTGGCCAATTTGCATGCCCAGCTCTTCGGCCTGTTCATCGGCTACGTCCCACACGGTCATGCCGTTTGCTTTTAGCCCGAGACGATAATGATTGGGTACGGCGCCGATGCGGCGAATGATGCCGCTAGACAGCATGTTCTGCAGGCGCTGCTTAACATCCTGCGATGTGCATGCTGAATCTTCTGCAATCAATCCATAGGGGCAGTCAACCAGGGGCAGGCCGGCCTGGGTGGCGCTGATAATTTTCCTGTCCAGATCATCAAGCGTATAACTGTCGGATGCTGGCGCAGCCGCCGATGCTGTGGCAATGGCTGCAGGGACCGGTACTGTCGTGACCCTGTCATCAGTGTCCAGATCCAGCCAGAGGCCAACATAAAACTCTTCCAGCTTGGGGAAGTTATAGACCTCGAGTTCTGTCGCCTGTTCAATCTTGTTCAGTGTAATGCCGATGCTTTCGGGTGATTCTGTTGCCAGTACAAACCACATGTTGAGCTCATGCTCGCGCCGGTAGTTATGTGCCACTTCCGGGAATTCATTGACCAGCGCAGTAATGCGCTCGAATTGCTCCTCGGGCACCGACATTGCGGCCAGGGTCAGGCCGCCGCCGAGCTTTACGACATCATAGAGCGGGCCGAAGCGGCTCAATAGTCCTGTGTCCAGCAAGTGCCTGATGCTGTCAAGCAGTGTATTCTCGGAGCAGCCCAGGTCGGCAGCAACCATTCTGAATGGCTGTTCCAGCACCGGGAATCCGCCCTGGTACTGGTTAATAAAACTGCGCTCCAGTTCTCCAGGACTCATGATGTTGTGTCCTCTGTCGTCTTGAGTGTTATAAAGCCTGCGGACCCGTTGGCCTTTTTCGGAGCTGTGTAGCTGGCGCCCCGTTGTTTGAACCTGCGTGTGCTGAAGAGGATGGTGTGATTGATATCCTGCAAACCACAGGAACAGATAATTTCCTCGACTTTCTGCTTTACTTCTTCACGGTTGTGTCCATGCACCATGGTAAAAAGATTATATGGCCAGTCAGGCAGACGGCGAGGTCTGCGGTAACTCAATGTGACGCAGGAAAACCTGCCAATGCAGGTGCCGAGCTCACTGGCCCTGTCATCGGGCACGTCCCACACCACCAT
This sequence comes from Gammaproteobacteria bacterium, assembly GCA_030641945.1. Lineage (GTDB taxonomy): Bacteria > Pseudomonadota > Gammaproteobacteria > SZUA-229 > SZUA-229 > JABDQW01. The sequence continues at coordinate 3,083 of DAOWLL010000058.1, forward strand.
GCCGTTGGCTTTGTAACCCAGTTCACGATGTCTTACCACGACGCCATAGCGTTTTATTGAACCATCGTTGATCAATTTTTGCAGTCGCTGTATGACATCCTGCTCCGTGGTAGCGAGTCTTTCAGCAATGTCTGCATACGGCCTGCTGACGACGGGCAGTCCATTCTGCACAATCTTGATGAGTGCACGGTCTTCAGGGGAGAGTTGTGCAAGCAGCTTGTTTGGTTCCATTATGCCCATTGCAGATTAAAACCCAGGTCAATGAAGTAGTCTTCCAGCATGGGTAATGACATCAGCGGATACTCGGCATGCTGTTCAATCTCGTGCAGCACGATATCAAGATGCTCTTCACTCGATGCCGTCACCACAAACCATAAGTTGAATTCATGATCGCGCTCATAGTTATGATTAACTTCAGGAAAGGCGCTGATAATACGGGCAACACATTCCAGTTTTTGTTCGGGTATCGACATTGCCGCCAATGTGCTGACACCGATTCGATTTGGGGTAAATACCGGGCCAACACGGCTGATCACACCATCGCCCTGTAATTTGCTGACAGTGTTCAGTATTTCATCCTCGCTGACGCCGAGCTGCTGTGCCATGTCTGCGAAGGGTGTCGCGGACAGGGGGAGATCGTGCTGGAAATCATTTAACACACGTTTTTCCAGTGTTGAGAATGTTGTGGTGATATCAGTCATGGACTATAAGCCTGTTCGATGTGCACGATAGGTCATAAAAATACCGCTGGGTTTTTCAGCGTCAATCGTGGTCACCTGCTCAAATGTTTCGGTATCGAACACTGCCAGCCTGTCTTCATCTCGAACTGAAGCCCACACTTCTTCGCCGCGAGGTTCGAATTCCATGTGAAGCACGCCCTTGCCGGGTTTAAGCGTTTTAACGATCTTCAAAGACTGGGTGTCGATGATCTGCAAGGTGTCATTGTCGGGTACGGCAAAGTTAACCCAGATATTGCGACCGTCCGGGCGCGACATAACAAACACGGGCTGGCCATGCACCTTGATGCGTCCAGCTTCAGTCCAGCTAAGAGTGTCGATAACCAGCACCTCATGATGTCCGACTGCAGGCACGAACGCATAGTTGCCTGCAATGGCCCAACCTTCGAGGTGGGGCATTTTATACACAGGCAGTTTCTGTTCGCCCTTGCCATAGCCGTCCAGAATACGCTTAACACCGGTTTCGAGGTTCCATAAATCAAGCAGGGCCATGCCGTCTTCACCAAACAGGCCGGCAATATAGTAGCGGCCGTCCGGGGTGATTAATGCATCATAAGGATTCTGCCCAATGTCTTTGTATTTTGTGATTTCAGGATTGTCTGCTTTTGACATGTCGGCAACCCAGATTTCACCAGCGTCCCACAGGCTGAAGATAAACTTTTGACCGGGTGCATCGACCAGGCCGATGACTTTTGATTGCTGTTTATCATTACCGTACACGGCAGGGATATCGGCAACCAGTTTCAATGTACTGGCATCAAATATCTTCACGCCGCCGGGCTCATAGTTGGATACCGCAACGAGGCGGCCGTCCTGCGATATGGCGCCACCAATACTGTTGCCGGATTGTATGACGCGCTTGTCTATTTTCATTGACAGGATGTCGAGCCTGGTCAGCCCGCCATCACGTCCGAACACATAGGCATAGCGGCCATCGCGTGAATACACGGCGGATGCATGTGAGAGATCGCCGAGTCCATCGATACTGCCGAGGCTGGTATTCGTGCTGGTTTCTATTACCTGTACACTGCCGCTGGCACGCTCGATAACAATACCAAGATCACCCGTGCCCCTGGCATGACATACGGGCATCAGCAAGAAAAGCACTACAACAGAGCAAAGGCGATGCATCACTTCACCCCTTGTTGCAGTTGCACGCTAATCCATTCGGCCTCGTCATGCGTCAGCATGGCTTTCCATGGAGGCATGGCCGTGCCAGTACGGCCTTCAAGAATGGTTGTTACCAGCAGCTCTCTGGGTTTGCCGTTTAAAGTTTTTGGAAGCAGGGCGGGGCCGAGACCACCTTTGAGCGTCATGCCATGGCAGGAACCGCAATCCTGTTTCAGCAGATACATCAGTTCAGTCTGGCGTGTAGTGCTTATGTCGGCGATTGCCAGCTGTGATGCAGATACCAGTAGGAAGCTAGCTATGAATGGCATGCTTTTCATAGACAGTTTCCTCTAATGCATGATGGAACCAGTCAAGTTCTTCGGCAAGAGATACCACTTCGCCGATGATGATCATCACAGGCGCCTTCATTCCATTTTCGTGTATCGCGCTATTAAGTTGATCAAGCGGTGCAATCACGCGCTGCTGTGTATCCGTGGTACCGTTTTGAACGGCGGCTGCAGGTATTGAGGCAGGCAGTCCGGCTTCGATTAATGAGCTGATGACAAGAGGCAGGTTGGCCAGGCCCATATAAATCACCAGGGTTGAATCTGGGTCGGCAATGGAATGCCAGTTGAGATCAACAGGCTCGTCATTATTGAAATGTGCAGTAATGAACTGCACTCTGCGGCTTATGCCGCGATGCGTTAGCGGGATGCCGCTGTAGGCACTGCAGCCTGCTGCCGCAGTGATGCCCGGCACAACTTCGAAGGGTATATTGTGCTGTTTCAGCGCGAGTACTTCTTCGCCGCCGCGGCCAAACATGTAGGGGTCGCCGCCCTTAAGACGGACGATGCGTCGGCCGGACCTTGCCAGATTAACGATGATCTCATTGATCTGGTCTTGTGGGACGTTGTGCTTCCCGGGCGATTTGGCGACTGATATGCGGCTAACACCCGCCGGGATCAATTCGAGAATATCGGCAGATACCAGCCGGTCATAAACAACGACATCCGCTGCTCTTAATAAACGCAGCGCTTTAATCGTGAGAAGATCAGCATCACCAGGGCCTGCGCCAACCAGTGAAACGAAGCCTTTATTCAGCATCAAAAGTACCCGTAGTTGTTCTCGATTTTTTTTGTGTTTCCTTCGCTTTCAATAAGGCCCAGATGGTGGCGATATTGGCCTGACTGGAGCCATATGTCATTGATTTAGGTCAAGCTATATCGTAGTAGCTTGTTGCTAATCGGTTAAAGGCTTATTTTGCGTTAATTACATTAATAAACATGAGGTTATAGCCTGTAATAATAGGGCTATGAAGATTGCTGGAGGAGGTATGAGAATACCCGTGGAGCAGATGCTCCACGGGTGGTCATCAATGATGCTAATAAACGTCGTGCATGGTGTTATAGACGTTGAATTTACCTGTTGGGGTGATCAGGCGTTTGTCTTTAATCACCTTTTTCAGTTTGCGGGTTTTGTCATCCACTACCACAATCGCTGATTCCTCTTTCGCGCCACTCCATACCGAGAACCAGACCTCGTCACCGGCCTTGTTGTACTCGGGCTGGACCACGCGCTTGGGACCTTCACCCAGCTTGGCCCACTCGGCGATTGGCAGTTTTTCAAAGCCTTTATCCAGATTATTCAAATCGAAGACGGCAATTGACTGGCTATTGGATGTATCCGGGTTGAGCGTGGTGTCAACCCACAGGTTACTGGATTTGGGGTGAGTTTTTATAAACAGTGAGCCGCCGCCAGCCCCATCAAGGGTGCGCACGACCTTCCAGGCATTATTCTTGTGTTTGACAGGGTCGGTGCCGATCAACGATATCGTGTGGTCACCCAGGTGGCTGGTGGCCCAGACGGGACCGAATTTCGGATCAACAAAGTTGGCGCCACGTCCCGGGTGGGGGATCTGGCCGACATCAACAAGTTTAACCAGCTTGTCCTCTTTTGAATCCACCACGGCAATTATGTTGGACTTGTTGGCCGCCGACATGAAATACCGACGGGTCGAATCCCAGCCGCCGTCATGCAGGTAACGCGCTGCATCAATGGACGTTATCTTCAGATCATCCAGGTTTTCGTAGTTCACCATCAGGATCTTGCCGGTTTCCTTGACGTTGATAATAAACTCCGGATGTTCATGCGATGCCACGATGGCTGCCACTCGAGGTTCAGGGTGGTATTCCTGGGTATCTACCGTCATACCGCGCGTGCTGACAATTTTTTTCGGCTCCAGCGTATCGCCATCCATGATGACAAATTGCGGTGGCCAGTAGGTACCTGCAATCGCATACTTGTCTTCATAACCTTTAAACTTGGAAGTCTCCACGGAACGCGCATCCATGCCGACCTTGATGGTGGCAACGTTGGTGGGATGCTTCATCCACAAATCGATAAGATTAATCTTGGCATCACGGCCGATAACAAACAGGTAGCGGCCTGACTCTGACATGCGTGAAATATGTACCGCGTAACCGGTTTCAATTACTTCCACGATCTTCTTGCTATCACCGTCGATGAGCGCAATCTTTCCATCATCACGCAGGGTTACAGAGAATAAATTTTCGAGATTGTAATTATTCATCTGTTTTTTAGGACGGTTATTCGGTGGAACAATAAGCTTCCATGCTGCCTTCATTTCCTTCATGCCGAACTCTGGAGGCATTGGCGGCTCATGCTGAAGATAGCGTGCCATCAGATCGACATCTGCTTCTGCAAGTGTGCCTGATGAGCCGAAATTTGGCATGCCGCCCGGAGAACCATAATTAACAAATGTTTTCAGGTACAGGGTGCCTTTGGGTAGTGTGATGTCCGGGGTGAGGGGTTTGCCGGTGGCGCCTTTTCGTAAAACGCCGTGGCAGCCTGCGCAACGTTCGAAAAATATTTGCTTGGCGCGGGCGAATTCCTCGGGTGTTACTTTGGGTGCTTCTGGAGAGAGTGTTTCCCTGGCTTCACCCGGATCGATTGGTACGGGTGCGCCTTTGTAACGCATTTCTGACTCTGGTGTGCCCGGGTGACCGCTGCTCTTTTCCTCGGCCCAGGATGAACCTGAGAACAGGCATAATGTAGCCAGTGCTGAAAATAATGCTGATTTAAAAACAATGTTTAATTTCACGATATGC
>DAOWLL010000366.1 GCA_030641945.1 Gammaproteobacteria bacterium
AAAGAAATGCTCCGCTTAAAATACCCCACCCCGCCCTTCTGGTTCCTTCGTCGCACCTGCATCATCGGTCTGCCTGTCAGACTCCCAGTAAACCAGGTGAATGTTATCCAGGTAGCGACGTTCCCAGGATGAAACGTAGCCGATCTCGATGTGCTTGAAGTATTCGTTCTTGTCGAAGAAATCCTTGAGGCTGGTGCCGGGTCTGGACGGGTCAGCAGCGGCATCCACCAGACTGCCAATAAGGTAGATGTTGTCACTCAGAGCCGCACCGGCAGCAGTTCCAAAGCCCTGGTCGGCAAGGCCGATACTTGGGTTGGTGGAGAAGCTCAGGTTCATGAATGCAGACTGCGGGTTCACCGCGCCGTAAATATCCATGAAGTCAGTGTTATCAATCTGTCCGACAACATAGGCAATCTTGCCTTGATTAAATTTGTGCTGCCAGAACAGGTTGGTCAGGATCCATCCTTTGTCACTGAACTGCGTTGCTGTAATCGACGCTGCACCGATGCCCTGTATACCCAAATCCTGTGGCGCGAGATCCGTGCTGATTTTATGACGGTTTTCAACCTTGAAAACAAACGTACCGGTCGAGCCCTTGTCTTTGTTCTGCAGGACGGTCCACGAGGCCGGCAGCTGGAATATCCCGCCCCAGGCATTATCCTCACCCAGCGCATCGCTGGCTTTCTGGTAGGCCGTCGAATAGTTAACACCGTAAGCCAGACCATGTTCCTTCATGATCCTTTCCTTCGCTTCGAACCAGCCAGGCATAGCGTCCTGTATCAGATCACCCGTCGGTGCCGGCCCATTCTCAGCTTTCAGTTCAGCACCCGTACTGCTGGGGCCGCCAAATACGGGAATGTCGTCGAAGCTCGATGCTTCTTCAGCATGCACATGAGCGGATGTTGTAAATAAAAGCGCCGCAGTAAAAACTGCGGCGATATTTATTTTATTCATATCTGTAAATGTTCGGTTTATTATTGTGCCTGTAATGCCGCCTGGTGGTTATCACCTCGGGCATTAGCTTCCTTTTGAGCATCATCGCCATGCTGCTGCTCGTTGTGATCATGTGCAGCATGGTCATGCTCGTTGCTGCATGAAAACAGTTCTGCCACTCCCGGCGCCTCATAAGCAAACAAACCCGGCTGCGCAGGCTTGCGCAATGTATCTTCAGCCGGTTTTACAGCAACGCCTGTTACTGGTTTTTCACGGTGAAAGTTACTGGACTGTGGTTTCAGGACACTGTCGTCAATATCAATCGATGGTGGGTTGGTTTTAACCGTATAGGTTTTCAACCACGACTCACCTGTTGCCGGGACAAAACGTCCTTTTTTCTCAACCGGGAAGCGGATTGATTGACCAGGGTTAACATCTTTCAAGACCTTTGAATCTTTAACTACGATGGTGCCGTTGACCAACACATAGGGTATACCCGTTGAAGGTAAGCCGTTTGTACCGCTTTTGAATGTTGCACGCTCAGTCACATTTTCAGGGTCAAAAATCGTTATATCCGCGACCATACCTTCCTGCATACGACCACGTACCTGCATCGCTTTTAAACCAGTATCGCCAAGGTGCCTGGCTGACCAGTAACTCAGTTGAGAAATGGTATGCATTAAAGGCACACCATTTTCCCGAGCTACACGCAGTGCTGTACCATGAGTACCAGCAGCACGTGGATGACCAGCATAATCTTCATAAGGTGAATCCCATGTCAATTTATTACCCTTGACGTCCAGCCCGGGCATACCATCACCGGCAACCACAAAGTGTTCTACCTTGGTCCATTCTGGAAGCCATTCTTTACGTGGCGGGCTAAATGCGATCAGCGTTCGGCCTGGTTCTGACTTTTTAAATTTCAGAAATTCTTCCCTGGTAACATACCTGTCCAACTGCGGGTCATAGATTGTTTCTTCATACTTGTATCCCATAGCCTTTTCCCAGGTATCCGGCGCAACGATAGACGCACCATAGTTTCCTGAACCTGCAATCCACGGGTAATAGGTTGCCCACACGTTGTAGCCTTGCTCTCTGGCCAGGGCTAATTTTTCTTCATTTTCCCACCAGCCATAATCATTGTCATGGTGAATCTGTAATGGCGCTTTTAATGTCATCGCATTGACGAGAACTTCATTAACACCGGTTGGTGCTTCAGTCGGTGTGGCGGCACTTGGGTGAAAACGATGATGGACTGCCGTCAGGCGACCATAACGTGCTGCGGCACGCTGCGCTTCAAACATTTCATAGGTAGTAATACCTTTTTGTGCGTAACCGACAGTCGAACCAACCCCGAGTGCACCGAGACGTAATCCCTCATCAAGGGTTTTAGTAATCTCATTCATCTCATCAACACTGCTGCGGGTAACCGACCAGCCATCCACGCCATCATTTGCGGCCTCGATGCGATACTTGAAAAAATCCGGCATAGAAACATTCGGGCCTTCAAGTTTTAAGCCGTCATGTACGCGCATTCGTGCAAACTCCTGGCCGATGACGGTGCCATAGTTAGCTTGCCTCTTGCCTTTTCTGGCCGCATACCATTCACCAATATTGACCGCGCCCACCTCAAAGTCCATCTGTGTCGTTACACCATCACGCAGATTAATCTTGATACCCCAGGGGCCCAGGCCGTGCTGTTCTGAATCAATAAAACCCGGTGCCACCACATGCCCTGTGGCATCAATAGTTTCTTTACCTTTAATATTACTTTTTGTTATTTTGACAATCTTGCCGTTTTTAATGCCGACATTGCGTACACCATCAAACTTGGTTTCCGGATCCATGACCCGACCGTTGTTGATGACGACATCGTACGTTACAGCCGATGCGGATGTTGCAAGAAGGGTTAATGCGGTGGTTAGTAATGCGATACGTCTCATTAATCAGCTCCTAATATTATGAAACTCTTTTATTATGCAGCGACTTTTAAAAACCTTACCTGGCTGTGATTGTTAAACAACCTGTATTTGGTGTGGCTTTAAAAACCGTATTCTTATAGTGTTATTTAATAAACTACATA
>DAOWLL010000497.1 GCA_030641945.1 Gammaproteobacteria bacterium
GGATAAGGCATTGCGTTCTGCTTTACTTAGTGCCTCACCCTGATAAAAACGTTGTGACAATAGACTGCCTTTGAATAAACGATGCCAGTGTTCAACTACTTCCAGCTCCGACCAGGACAACGCCTGTTTAGAATTGATATATAGCCTCACGTGATAATGTAATGTGAAGTACCAAATTATGTGAAGTTAACCCCAGCCACCCTTGCAGTTTTGTTCACTACACCTCGATTTACTCCACATAATTCAGGGCGCTTGCCCAGACTGTTCAACCACTCAAGTATTCCGGGTTCATGCCAGGGCATTTATTCTCGGATGTTCGGTGCAACAGTTTTTTCAATCATATTACGCTTCATCTCCATGTCGATTTCCAGATAGACATGTGTCGTATTGATGTCGGCATGTCCTAACCAATAGCTCACCATGTTAATGTCGTTTCCAGCACGCAGCAGGTGCATCGCGGTGGTATGGCGAAGGGTGTGCGGGGTAACTGTCTTGCTCTTGAGCGATGGGCATTGTTCACCCGCCATAGCAGCATATTTGCCGATAACATGACGTATGCCAAAGCGTGTAATCGGTGCGCCATTGGCGTTAAGGAACAGATTCTGAGTTTCAGCTTGCCTGGGGTTGCGTTGTTTGAGGTAATCATTGATTGCGCTGACCGTCTCAGGCCATAATGGACAACGGCGATGCTTGTCGCCTTTACCTTTTAAATTGACTTGAGCGTTGCCATTTAAACGTAGACCATCAAGCTTAAGCGTCACGATCTCACTGACCCGCGCACCGGTATTGTAGAGCAGCAACAACAGCGCCTGATCACGAACACCGGTGCGTGTACCGGGATCTAGCGCATCCATCAGTGCCTGTAATTCATCTTCTTCCAGGTAATCGACACTGACATGTTCGGTGCGTTTAAGTGGAATGGCGCGTATCTGTTGACATTGGGCCAGCAACTCGGGCTGTGTTCTTGCAATGAAGGCAAACAAGCTACGGATGGCCGCCAATCGGACATTGCGGGTTTGTGGCGAGCAGCCACGCTGCTGTTGCAGAAAATCCAGAAAGTCGAGCACCACGGTTTCTGTGAGGTCTTCGACATCGAGTGCATCCACCGGTTTTTTGATCTGCTCGGCGACAAAGCAGAGTATCAGCCTGATCGCATCGCGATAGGAGGCGATGGTGTTGCTCGACAAGCCCCTTTGCACGGGCAGGTAATGACTGAAGAACGATTTCATAAAGTTGGCTAGTGAATGTGTCATGAGATGGCTCCGTAAGCGGTGGTATCCTGTAGATGGATATGTTGTAAGTAATGGCGGTGAAAGCGGTCATTGACCTGTTCGAGTAATTCAGCGGTGGGGTGCAAATAAACCTGGGTGGAATGTATGTCCACATGGCCCATATAAGTGGCCAGCCACGCCAGCCTTGCGTTGATATCATCCCCGTCCCGATACCAGTCAAGCAGCCGGTGAACCGCAAATGTATGCCGTAAATCATGCATCCGCGGACGGCGCCCGGTGTGGCCAATGCCACATTGTTCGAGCAGATCATGGAAACAGTGATTAACCGTACAATAATGTAAACGGCGGTGGCGTAAGTTCAAAAATAGCGGCGAGTCCGCCAAGTTTGGTTTCATTTTCCGACGCCGATCCACGTACCACGAGAGTGCCACGGTGGTTGATGGACTCATCGGTACCCAACGGGCCTTGCGAAACTTGCCTTTGGCAATAAAAAGGCGCTTTTCATCCTGGTAAAAATCGGCAAGGTTCAAGCCCGTCGCCTCTGATATCCTGATACCCGTGCTATAGAGCAGTCCCAACAGCGTCTGCATGGTAGGACCTCTGAGCGAACCTTGTGGTGCCAGATTGGCGGAGGCGATTAATAAGGCTCGAACCTCGTCCTGGCGATAGATGGAGGGCGCGAAGGTGGCCCGTGCAGAGGGTGGTCTCAAGGACTCAGGCACAACGGTCAGGGGATCGCTTCGGCTAAGGACTTCGCACAGCTGCCTGACCACGCACATCCGATTAGCCCGTCCACGCGGCGCGAGGTGTGAAAGTGTTTTATCATAGGCCTCGATAATTTCCCGTGTCAGGCGAATACCGGTAAATTTTTGTTCGACTAAAAAACGGTCAAAGTAACGTAGCAGCAGTGTTTGCCCATGGTAATCAGAAC
>DAOWLL010000273.1 GCA_030641945.1 Gammaproteobacteria bacterium
GTAGGCCTGCATAAGCGAAGCGTTGCAGGCATTATTCATTATTCATTATTCATTATTCGTTATTCACTGTTAACTGTTAACTGTTAACTGCTCAGTCAACTGGCACGGTCCTGCTCTCCGCCCATTGCCTGAGCTTGTAGATCTGCGCATCCATTACCACGGACAGCGGACGTGTCGCGGTGATTTCTTCTAACAGACTTGCTGTTGTAAGCGCACGGTCGCTTCCATAACTGCTGTAGATTGCACTGACCACAGCCTGTTCTATTTCTGCCCCCGAAAACCCTTCTGTCCCGGCAGCCAGGCTGTCGAGATCAATACCTGACTGCTTCACCTGACGCTTGTCCAAATGGATTGAAAATATCTGCTTGCGGATATCCTGTTTTGGCAAATCGACGAAAAATATTTCATCCAGCCGACCCTTGCGTATCAACTCGGGCGGTAAATCATCAATATTGTTTGCTGTTGCAACAATAAAAACGTTTGACCTGTTTTCTGCGAGCCATGTCAGCAGTGAGCCCAGTATGCGTCTGGATGTACCATCGTCATTACCGCCCGCTATGCCCTTTTCGATTTCATCAATCCACATCACACATGGCGCCATCACTTCTGCGGTCTTGAGCGACTCACGCAAGTTTTTTTCCGACTCACCGATATACTTGTCGTACAAAGCGCCAAAATCAAAACGCAGCAGCGGCACCTTCCAGATACCTGCAATCGCTTTTGCAGCAAGACTTTTGCCGCAGCCCTGCACACCGAGCAAGAGCACGCCTTTAGGCGCATCTATACCCGCCTGGTCAATGAGCCCATGGAAAATTCTTTCACGCTGCTGCAGCCAGCGCTTGAGATTGCGCATGCCGCCAACTTCAGAAAACCGCGTGGTTTCGAACTCAAAGGACAGCACGTCGTCACGATTGAGCAACTGATACTTGGCCCGCATGACTTCAGGCAGGTCTTCTTCAGTGATCGCACCATCATCAACGATAACGTTGCGAATCAGGCGCCTGGCATCATTAAAGGTCAGCCCGCTCAAATTCCGCATCAGGCGTTGCAGTGATTTGGGCTCTGTTGTTACTTGTTTGCCTGATTCTATCTGCCACTTGCCTGCTTCATCACGAATAATTTGCTCCAGCGCTTTGACATCGGGCAGCTTCAACTCAAACCTGGCAACACGTTTTGAAAGGCCGGCGGGTATATCGATTTTATGGCTGATGAATACCAGCTTATTGCTGCTGCCTTCGAACTGCATAGCTATTTCTTTTATATAGCGCTCGTTCACCGGCTCCTGAATATAGGGATCAAAATCCAGCAGCACATAAATTCCATCGACATCCGATGCCTTGATATGACCGAGCACATCTTTGGGTTCGGCATTGTGCCGCTGCACACCTAGATCTATATCGACACGCCTCAGACCCTCAGTGACAGACCATTTAAACAGCGGAATTACGTTTTGGGTCGCAATCCTGACGAGCAGTTCGAGGGCGCGTTTCTCTTCATGTGTCTCGATTTGCAGTATAGGCGTATGTCCATGAATCAGCAGTTCGAGATCTTTTTGTTCTGGCATGATTATCTGTTAGCTGTTTTCTATCTGTATAAGCGTAGTACAACAACAGATAATCGCTGATGGTAAACAAATAATTCACCGCGGAGACGCAGAGAATTTATCGGCTGATCGTAGCAGTAGTTATCTCTGCGTCTCCGCGCCTCTGCGGTTAAATCAAACTGTCTGGTAATAAAGGTTATGCGGGTGGTTGGCCTGGGCAAAGAAAAACCAGCGCTAAAGCCTTGCACTAAAGCGCATGGTTTTTACTAACGTTTGGGACAATAAAAAAACTTAATTTGCTTTCTTCTGATACATAAGCAAGCCGGCACCCAGCATCAATACAATAAGTTGAAGTCCCAGGCTCTGCGCAGTCGGATAAACACCCAGTACTTCGATACGCGGAAAATCCAGCAGGCTTGCGCTCACTATGCCTGCTTCCTGCAGTGCGGCAATACCCTGACCGGTGAATACCACTGCTAGCAGGAACAGCAAAATAGCGTTGATCTGGAAGAACTGTCTGATTGGAAGTTTCACGCCTACTTTGTATATCAGCACTGATATGACGACTAGTAACGCCAACGCGGCAAGAATACCCAGCAGGAATGAGCGCTCAGAGCCAGCTTCGACTTGTACCCACATGGCCTGGTAAAACAGAACGGTTTCAAACATTTCACGATAAACGGCGAGAAACGCGACCGTTGCCAGCACCCATAAGGTGCCGCCTTCCATTGCATTACCGATCTTGTGTTCTACAAACTTCTTCCAGCGCTGGCTGTGGCTGGCGTTGTGCAACCAGAAGCCGACATAAACCAGGATAGCTGCTGCAAACAGTGCTGCGAAACCTTCAGTCAACTCACGGCCAGCTCCGCTGATCTGAATCAGGTTATCAGCCACCCACCAGGTAACAATGCCGAGAATGACAGCACTGATCCAGCCAATATGTATGTATTTCATTGCGTCGCGCCGGCCCGTCTTGATCAGGGCGGCCATGATGGCAGCCAGCACCAGTATCGCTTCGACACCTTCACGCAGCAGGATGATGAAAGCGCCGAAAAATGCTGCACCCTTTGACATGCTGGTTGTATTGAGTGTTTGCCTGGCCTCGTTCAACAACACGACCAGACGTTCCTGAAGTTCTTCAAGCTGTGCGACTGAACCCTTCTTGGCCGCTTCACGAAAGCTGATCATCTCTTTTTCAATGGCCAGCTTCAACTGCCTGTCCACCACAACCAGTGCCGGCTCTGCCAGTTCAAAACCATCCAGGTAGGCCGAAAGTGCAGCACTGTGGGCAGCTTTACGATCACCCTTGCGCGCGAGCTCGAGACTGGTAGCCAGCATAGCGATGCTGGCATCAAGTGCAGCATGGTCGCTGATTTCCAGTTCCTCAGGCTTGCTGCGTAAATAAGCGAGTACAGCACTACCGTCTTGCCGCGGATTGCCATCAATTTGAGACCATTCCTCAGCCATGGCATAGGAGCTACCCGTCAGGTTTGGCAGTTCCTTGATATGCGTTCGCAGCACGCCCTGTTGCCACAGGAGTTTTCCCCTGGCCAGCTGCTCTTCGCTAACAGAATACTGGCCTACCATCATTGCCAGAGCCCAACGTTGATCATCACTCAAATGCGCAAATGAAAGCATCGGTGTTTCTGGCACGCCCAGCGTAATGGTGTTGTACAGGTCGTAGATACTGCGTGTGTATTGCCGTGACATATCATGGAAATTACCCGGCGGTGGTTCCATGCCATTCGCCAATGGCCCGTCACCATACCCCATAACACCGTGGCAGGATGCACAATTCGATTCAAACAGTGCCTGCACTGCGGCCATATCCGGTGCTTTTTTCGGACCGACCACAATGTTGTAGTTCGATATCAAGGCTGCCTTCAGCGCTTGAGTCAGGCGACTGATTTCTTCGCCATTAACGCGTTGACTAATGCCGCTCTGGACTTCAGCAGCATTGGCAAGCAGGATGTTCTTGCCTTCGTGCTCCGGCATTTTTCGCAGCAGATTAATAATCTCGCCAGAAAACTCTTCCATTTCGGCGTACTCAACCGGGTCAACAACCTGACCATTTTCAACCGTTGGCGGGTAATCAACACCGACATAATCCAGCATCTGCAACAGGCGCTGCGAAGGTTCATCAGGCGCTGCCTGCAAACCCATTGGCCAGTGAAGCATCAGTAAAACCGGCACAAGAATCAGCCGTCTGGATAAATTCAATTTAGACATGTCACAAACCACGAGCGTTAATGATTCGCATTTTCGTATATGATAATTCTAATGTCAATTACCCTATAGAAATAAGGGAGTTATGCGACTACAC
>DAOWLL010000150.1 GCA_030641945.1 Gammaproteobacteria bacterium
TCCGTATATCAATGTGGATCCAGGCACCATGAGCCCATTTCAACACGGGGAAGTTTTTGTCACTGAAGATGGTGCGGAAACAGACCTTGACCTTGGTCACTACGAACGCTTCGTGCGATCCAGAACCGGCAAGTCCAGCAACTTTACCACGGGTAAGATATATGAAAGCGTCATTAGCAAGGAGCGCCGGGGCGAATATCTGGGCGGTACCGTACAGGTAATTCCACACATCACGGATGAAATAAAACGTTGCATCGTCGAAGGTGCAGGCGATGCCGATATTGCCATGGTGGAGATCGGCGGAACCGTTGGTGACATCGAATCGCTGCCGTTCATGGAAGCTATCCGCCAGATGGGTGTCGAACTCGGGCATGAGCACGCTATCTTTATTCACCTGACGCTTGTACCGTACATTCCGACCGCGGGCGAAGTTAAAACCAAGCCAACCCAGCATTCTGTCAAGGAGCTGCGTTCTATCGGCATACAGCCGGACATCCTGTTATGCCGTTCCGAGCGATTATTGCCTGAAGAAGAGCGCCGAAAAATTGCCTTATTTACCAACGTCGAGATAAAAGCGGTTATTTCTGCAAAAGATATGGGCAATATCTATGAAATACCAATCTGGCTGCATGATCAGGGTGTCGATGACATCATCGTCCGCAAGATGCAGCTGGATTTGCCGCCAGCTGATTTATCAGACTGGCAGCGTGTAGTCGATGTTATGCGGCATCCAGAGCATGAAGTGAACATCGGCATGGTGGGAAAATATGTCGAATTGACCGAATCATACAAGTCGCTCAACGAGGCATTGTCACACGCCGGTATCCATAACAAATCAAAGGTCAATATTTACTACATCGACTCCGTCACCCTGGAGTGCGGTGATTTCAGTACACTGGTCGGTCTGGATGCCATTCTTGTCCCAGGCGGATTTGGCGATCGAGGTGTCGAAGGTAAAATAGCCGCGGTTAAGTATGCCCGCGAAAACAATATTCCATATCTCGGAATTTGTCTCGGCATGCAGGTAGCTGTGATTGAATTTGCCCGCCACGTGGCAAACATCAATAATGCGCATAGCAGTGAATTCAACAAGAGCACACCGCATCCTGTTATAGCGCTGATCACGGAATGGATGACGGAAGATGGCGGCATAGAAAAACGTCATGAGGGATCTGATCTCGGCGGTACTATGAGACTTGGAGGCCAGACCTGTAATCTCGTACCAGGTACGCTGGCGCACCAGGTCTATGGCGCTGATAGCATTGTTGAACGCCATCGCCACCGTTATGAGTTTAATAATACCTATATGGACCAGCTTGTCTCAGCCGGATTGATCATCAGCGGCAAATCCAGTGATAGCAGCCTGGTTGAAATGATCGAACTCAAAGATCATCCCTGGTTCCTCGCCTGCCAGTTTCACCCGGAATTTACCTCCACGCCGCGTGACGGCCATCCCTTGTTCAGTTCCTTCATAAAAGCGGCACTGGAAAACCATAACAGGCATGTTCGATCAGGCGAGGTTGCAGCCTGATGCATATTTGCGGTTTTGAAGCAGGGCTGGATCAACCCATATTTCTGATAGCCGGCCCATGTGTCATTGAAAGCGAACAATTAGCACTGGATACCTCGGCTGAGCTTAAAGCTATAACAGAAAAGTTGGGCATACATTTCATTTATAAATCGTCCTTTGATAAGGCCAACCGTTCTGCCGGCAGCAGTTTTCGCGGGCCAGGGATTGAGCAAGGTCTTCGAATTCTGCAGAAGGTAAAGGATCAAACAGGTGTGCCGGTGATCACCGATGTGCACGAAGATACGCCGATCGACGAAGTGGCGGATGTGGTCGATGTAATGCAGACGCCGGCTTTTTTATGCAGGCAGACAAACTTCATATTAAAGGTTGCAGCAGCGGGTAAACCGGTCAACATCAAAAAAGGCCAGTTTCTTGCACCATGGGACATGAAGAATGTTGTCGACAAGGCGCGATCGACCGGGAATGAACAGATTATGGTTTGTGAGCGTGGTGTTTCTTTTGGCTACAACAACCTGGTTTCCGATATGCGCGCGCTTGCAGTCATGAGGGACACGGGCTGTCCGGTTGTGTTTGATGCCACACATTCAGTTCAGCTGCCTGGCGGCCAGGGCACATCATCCGGCGGTCCGCGTGAACATGTACCCGTACTCGCCAGGGCAGCTGTTGCGGCGGGTATCTCGGGCTTGTTCATGGAAACTCAGGCGGATCCGGACAAGGCGCTGAGCGATGGTCCCAATGCCTGGCCACTCGATCGCATAGAATCTTTGCTGAAAACGCTCATCTCACTCGACAACATAGTAAAATCAGATCAGTTTGAAGAAGCGCGCTGATTGCGGGCTTTCAATTCTAGTACAACAATAAATTCGTTATTTAGGGTAAATCATGTCAAACATAGTAAATATTCACGCGCGTGAAATTCTGGACTCACGTGGAAATCCAACCGTAGAAGCTGAAGTGACTTTAGCCGGAGAGGTAATAGGACGAGCTGCAGTACCGTCCGGGGCCTCTACTGGAGAAAGAGAAGCACTTGAATTGCGTGACGGCGACAAGAGCCGTTACCTTGGCAAGGGTGTTATCACGGCTGTCGGCAACGTCAATACCGAGATACGCGATGCCCTGATCGGTATGGATGCGCAGGACCAGAATGCGATCGACAAAAAGATGATTGAGCTTGACGGCACTGAAACCAAGGAACGCCTGGGAGCGAATGCAATTCTGGCGGTTTCACTGGCCAATGCACATGCTGCCGCACTGGAGAATAAAAACCCCCTGTACGTGAACCTGGGTGAGGACTCATACACCATGCCAGTGCCAATGATGAATATCATCAATGGCGGTGAGCATGCTGACAACAGCGTTGATTTACAGGAATTCATGATTCTACCTGTCGGTGCTCCAAGCTTCAGGGAAGCGCTGCGTTATGGGGCGGAAGTATTCCATACGCTGAAGAAAGTGCTGCATGCAAAAGGCTTGAATACCGCTGTTGGTGATGAAGGCGGGTTTGCACCGGACCTGTCCTCTAATGAAGAAGCGATTGAAGTCATACTGGAAGCCATTTCAAAAGCAGGATATGAAGCCGGCAAGGATATATACCTGGGACTGGACGTTGCCAGTTCGGAATTCTACAAGGATGGAATTTACACGCTGTCATCAGAAGGCAGGGCCTTTAATTCGTCTGAATTCACTGATTACCTGGCAGACTGGGTTGAGAAGTACCCGATTATCACTATCGAAGATGGTATGGCTGAAAATGACTGGGAGGGTTGGGCAATTCTTACAGAAAGGCTCGGTGACAAGGTGCAGCTGGTCGGAGATGACCTTTTCGTGACCAATACCTCAATCTTCAAGGAAGGCATAGAAAAAGGCATCGCTAATTCCATATTGATCAAATTTAACCAGATCGGCACTCTTACAGAAACGCTGGATGCTATATATATGGCCCATACCTCAAACTACACAGCTGTTATATCACATCGTTCCGGCGAAACAGAAGACAGCACAATTGCAGATCTATGTGTAGCTACACAGGCCGGACAAATCAAAACAGGCTCGTTGTCGCGTTCAGACCGTATCGCCAAATACAACCAGTTGCTGAGAATTGAAGAAGCACTCGGCGACAATGCTGTATATGCAGGTACCAGCGCATTTAAACACTTAAAGTAAGTTGAAACTGATTGCCGCCATCCTGTTTGTATTGTTGATATGGCTGCAATACAAGCTATGGCTGGGTGATGGCGGTATTCCTGAAGTACTCGAACTGGAACAGGAAATTGAGTCTGTCCAGAGCGAAGTGAATACACTGCAGGAACGCAACAAGGCGCTCAATGCAGAAGTCATGGATCTTAAAACAGGCATCGAGGCGATAGAAGAGCGTGCGCGCAGCGAAATGGGCATGATTAAAAAGGATGAAATCTATTACCAGGTCATCGATAGTGAACCTGATGCAGTTATAGAGGACAGGCCAGGTGAATAATGGCTGTGACATCTGGGCTGTCATACCGGCCGCCGGTATTGGCAAACGCATGCAGTCTGACATACCCAAGCAATATCTAAAACTGATCCAGCGCCCGGTGATTGAACATACCATCAACACACTACTGGCCGTCGAGCAGGTCAGTGGTATCGTGGTATCTCTACAGGCTGATGATCCCTACTGGCCAGATGTTCTTATTGAGTCGGATAAACCTGTACTAATTGCAGCAGGCGGTGAGGAGCGCTGCCATAGTGTGATGAATGCACTCGATGTTCTATCAAAACAACAGGATTATGCGAGTGAAACCACATGGGCGCTGGTCCATGATGCAGTACGTCCATGTGTCAGTATTAACGATATACAGAATCTGATAAATATTGCTGCCGGCACTGAATCAGGTGGTTTACTGGCGCTGCCGGTACGTGACACCATGAAGCGTCAGGATGATAACCAGTGTGTAAAGCAGACAGTCGACAGGACAGGTCTCTGGCATGCGTTAACCCCCCAGCTTTTTGCATGCGATCAACTATCCAGGGCACTCAAGTCGGCTTTGGCAGCAGGGATCCTGGTTACGGATGAATCTTCGGCGATGGAACAGGCAGGCTATTACCCAAGACTGGTTCAAGGCCGTGAAGACAACATTAAAATAACCCATCCAGCTGACTTGCGCCTGGCTGAACTCCTGTTGAAATCACTATCTGAAGAGCCTGGTACTGGAGAGCGTATATGACGCAGCAAAATTTGCCGTTTCGTATCGGCCACGGATTTGATGTTCATCGTTATAAAGAAGGCGATAGCATTATGCTGGGCGGTGTGAAAATACCCCATACACATACGTTTGAAGCACATTCTGATGGTGATGTGCTGATTCATGCGGTTTGTGATGCTTTGTTAGGTGCTATCGCTGCAGGTGATATTGGACAGCATTTTCCTGATACCGACATGGCTTATAGAAATATAGATAGTTGTGTGCTGTTAGCTAAAGTTTACAAACTGGTGGTAGATAATGGTTATCAACTTGGCAACCTGGATGTGACGGTAATTGCACAGTCACCCAGACTTGCGCCTTTTATTGAGCCAATTCGTCAACGTCTGGCTGCTGAACTCAATTCCAGCGTCAACCAGATCAGCGTAAAAGCAACAACGACTGAGAATCTTGGTTACATTGGAAGGGAAGAGGGTATAGCTGTACACAGTGTCGTAATCCTTGCCAATCGATAATATTTCATTCGTATTCTCGGTTTTTACTGTTTTTTTCGGGAAAAAATGCAATTATTTTAAAAAATGTATTTACATTGTTGACATAAAGGTATAAAAAAAGCCCACAGATTTTCCACCAAACGCCAAAGGGTTAATACACAATGTCACCAGTAAAGAAAAAAGTTGCTAAAAAGAAAGTTGCTAAAAAGAAAGTTGCTAAAAAACGCGTAGTAAAAAAAGCAGCACCA
>DAOWLL010000395.1 GCA_030641945.1 Gammaproteobacteria bacterium
GAGCGCAGCAAGCAGGCGCATAAAGGTAATGCATCAGCATTATTTGGCATCGTTCAGGGTGGTATGTATGCCGATCTCAGGGAACAGTCCGCAGCAGGACTTAGCGCTATGGGCTTTGATGGCTACGCCATCGGCGGTCTTTCAGTGGGAGAACCGGAAGATGAACGCAACCATATACTGGAATGCACCATTGTGCATCTACCCGAAAAACAGCCGCGCTATTTAATGGGTGTCGGCAAGCCGGAAGATATCGTTGAAGCTGTCCGTCGCGGCGTCGACATGTTTGATTGCGTGATCCCGACACGTAACGCACGGACCGGCTTTCTTTATACACGTGAAGGCATTCTCAGAATCCGTAACAGCCGGTACCAGGACGATACACGTCCAGTTGATGAAAATTGCAGCTGCTATACTTGCCGCAATTACAGTCGCTCATATTTACGCCACCTGGACAAATGCGGTGAGATCCTGGGCTCGCGGCTGAATACGATTCATAACCTGCATTATTACCAGGACCTGATGCGCGAGATTCGCTCAGCCATAGAAGCGGAAAATTTCACGGAATTTGCTGAGGATTTTTACTCAAAACGGGCAGCAGGTAGTCCGGGATAAGGCTGGCTAGTTGGCAGTCGTCAGTTGGCAGTCATCAGCTATCAACTGCCAACTGACGTCTGACGACTGATAACTCGCCCCTCACGCAGGCTTCTGGCATAATAGCGCCCTTTATTTATATGGCTTGCCCTTCGACAATCCTTCGATATGGACGGGATTAGCGCGAACGGGCCAAAGAGGAGATATCTTTTGTATAGCAAAAATATTCTGTGGCAATAAATTCTGGGGATTAGCCTTGATGGGTTTCTTTACATCTGATGCCTGGGCAGCCGATGGCGCGCCTGCAGCAGCACCGGGGGGAGGCGACCCACTGGCTTCCATGATTCTGCCGATCGGTCTGATCGTGTTGTTTTATTTCTTCCTGATTCGCCCACAGAGCAAACGCCATAAACAGCATAAGCAAATGGTATCAGCGCTGCAAAAAGGCGAAGAAGTGGTGACCACCGGCGGCCTGCTCGGAAAAATCACCAATGTCAACGATAACTTCATTACGCTGGAAATCAGCAGGGATGTGTTCATCCATATACAGAAGAATTCGGTTCAGTCGGTCATGCCTAAAGGTACGATCAAAGAACAATCCGGGGCTAAAGAATAGTCTCCGGAATCAACATAACTATTAATAAAACATAAGGTCTCAGCAATGCTGAATCAGTATCCACTGTGGAAATATATTGCGCTCATCGTAGCGCTTGTCTTCGGCACAATATATGCCTTGCCCAATCTATTTGGCGAAGATCCAGCAGTACAGGTGTCTCACCGTACAAAATCATTAGCCCAGGAAGACATGCTGCTGATCGAGCAAACACTCGGCAGCAACAACATCAATATCAAGTCTTCAGAAATCACTGACGGCAGGGCCCTGGTCAGGTTTGATGATGAAACCATCCAGCTGCAGGCTGCCGATGTTCTGAAATCATCCCTGGAAAAACATTACCTGGTCGCTCTAAACCTGGCGCCGGCAACACCAGGCTGGTTACGCGCACTCAACGCAGCACCGATGTACCTCGGCCTTGACCTGCGCGGCGGTGTTCACTTCCTGATGGAAGTCGACATGGTGGCGGCCATCAAGCGTCTTGAAGAAAGCCTGCTATCAGACATACGCAGCCACCTGAGAAGCGAAAAGATCCGTTACCGGGGCGTAACGCGCGATGAAGCCGGATTGCATATCCGCTTTCGCGATGCAGACAACATATCCCAGGCACTCGACAGCCTGGAAGACCAGTTCCAGCAACTGGCCTTCGTAATGGATGAAAAAGACCTTGTGATTAATGCAAAGCTGACAGAAGTCGCAATCCGCGATGAAAAAAGGGCCGCCTTACAGCAAAACATTATTACGCTGCGAAACCGTGTTAACGAGCTGGGTGTTGCAGAGCCGGTAATACAGCAGCAGGGCGACTCGCGAATCGTGGTGCAGTTGCCGGGCATCCAGGACACGGCGGGTGCGAAAAAGATCCTTGGCGCCACTGCAACGCTTGAATTCAGGTTGACCGAAGGAACCCGCACCGATTGGGAAGATGCCGAGAAAAGCGGGCGTATTCCTCTGAACGCCTTGCTTTACCATGAGCGGGACGGCAGCCCGGTATTACTCAAACGCCGTGTGATCGTAACCGGTGACCAGATTATTGATGCTGCCTCAACCATTGACCAGCAAAAGGGTGTGCCTGCCGTTTCTGTGCGCCTCGATGGTAAAGGCGCGAAGAAAATGGGTGAGACCACCCGCGAAAACGTGAAGAAACCGATGGCGGTTGTTTTCATCGAGAACAAGGTTCAAAGCAAGCGGATCGGTGACGAAGTCGTTAAAAAACGCACCACCGTAAAAGAAGTCATCAACGTATCGACTATCCAGGAGCAATTCAGTGCGCGCTTCCAGATTACCGGCCTGGAGTCACAGGAAGCACGTGACCTGGCCTTGCTGCTTAGAGCAGGTTCACTGCGTGCACCGGTAGAAATCATCGAGGAACGTACCGTTGGCCCAAGCCTGGGTAAGGACAATATCACCCAGGGTTTCCGGTCAGTAATGATTGGTTTTACACTGGTACTGGTGTTCATGGCGGTTTACTACAAGACTTTTGGCCTTATCGCCAATGTCGCACTGACTGCCAACCTGGTATTCATCGTCGCCATATTGTCATTGCTGCAGGCCACACTCACGTTGCCGGGTATAGC
>DAOWLL010000109.1 GCA_030641945.1 Gammaproteobacteria bacterium
TCTCGATCTCATCCAGCAGCAGTACTGAATGCGGCTGTTTGGTAATCGCCTCGGTTAATAAACCGCCGTCGTCAAAGCCCACGTAACCAGGAGGCGCCCCTATCAGGCGAGATACTGTATGGCGCTCCATATATTCGGACATATCGAAGCGCAGCAGTTCAATGCCCATAACCTGTGCCAGTTGCTTGCACACTTCTGTTTTACCCACACCCGTTGGGCCAGAGAACAGGAATGAACCTATTGGCTTGTCGGGGTTACCCAGGCCTGATCGTGACATGCGTATGGATGTCGCCAGTTTGGTTATTGCGTCATCCTGGCCGAATACCACCAGGTTCAAGTCACGTTCCATGTTCTTCAATACTTCTGTATCAGACGTTGATACCGTCTTCGAAGGAATTCGCGCGATTTTTGCAACAATATTCTCAATATCGTTTACATTGACAGATTTCTTGCTGCCCGATTTACCCAGTAAGCGTCGATTTGCGCCCGCTTCATCGATAACATCAATTGCCTTGTCAGGCAGGAAGCGGTCGGTAATGAATCGTTCTGACAACTCGGCTGCTGCGCGTAACGCGTTGTTGCTGTATTTCACATCATGGTGTTCTTCAAAACGCGTTTTCAGCCCTTTCAGAATGTCAATGGTCTCATCAACCGTAGGCTCGTCGATATCAATCTTCTGAAAACGCCTCGCCAGTGCATGGTCTTTCTCAAAGACGCTGCGGAACTCAGCATAGGTTGTTGAACCGATACACTTGAGGTCACCCGATGCCAGCATCGGCTTGATCAGGTTGGATGCATCCATGACTCCACCGGAAGCTGAGCCGGCCCCAATGATGGTATGGATTTCATCAATGAAGAGGACAGCGCCATCGGTCTTTTTCAGCTGCCTGAGCACGCCCTTGAGACGTTTCTCGAAATCACCGCGATACTTGGTGCCAGCGACCAGGGCGCCCAGATCAAGAGAATAGATCGTGCTGTGCTTGAGAACATCAGGCACTTCTTTATCAACAATCTTTTTCGCCAGGCCTTCCGCCAACGCAGTTTTGCCCACACCGGCTTCGCCTACCAGCAAAGGATTGTTTTTTCTACGTCGACATAATATCTGTATGGTGCGTTCAACTTCATCTTCACGGCCGATTAATGGGTCAATGTGGCCCTGCATAGCGCGCTGATTGAGATTGGTCGCAAAATTTTCCAGCGGCTTATTATCGGAATCGCCTGGCGGTTCTTCGCGAGTTTCATGTTCTATTTTCTGCGTTTCGTCAGAAACTTTGGCAATGCCGTGTGAGATGTAGTTCACAACATCAAGACGGCTGACGCCCTGCTTGCCCAGCAGGTAAACCGCCTGTGACTCCTGTTCACCGAACATGGCAACAAGTACATTAGCGCCCACAACTTCCTTTTTACCGGAAGACTGAACATGAAAAACCGCACGCTGCAGTACGCGCTGAAATCCAAGTGTTGGCTGGACTTCTCCGCTGACTACATCGCTGAAAACGGGAGTGTTCTTTTCGAGGTATTCATAAAGCTCGCTGCGGATCAGGTTGAGATCGGCCCCACATGCCTGCAACACGGAATTGGCACTGCTATTGTCAAGTAAAGACAATAGTAAATGTTCGACCGTGATGTATTCATGTCGTTTGTCGCGCGCATCGTTGAATGCCCGGTTCAATGATGATTCAAGTTCTTTACTTAACATGCCTGACGCCTCACATCAGATAGTAAAACAAAATCCTCATCTATGCTTCTTCCATTGTACATAGCAATGGGTGTTGATTAATTTTTGAATATTCATTTACCTGATCAACTTTTGTTTCAGCAATTTCATGGCTGAATATACCGCAAATACCTTTTCCCCTGGTATGCACAGCCATCATTACTCGTGTTGCCTTGGCGTGATCCATCCCAAAAAACGTCATTAAAACCTGTACAACAAACTCCATCGGAGTAAAGTCATCGTTAACCAGTATAACTTTGTACTGTTTCGGTGGCTTTAAATCAGGCCGTTCTTCTTCTAACGCCAGACCACTGTCATAATCAAAATCCGTTTTATGATCACTCATGACTTACCTTCAGTGTAGAACATAGTATCTGATTTTTCTGTCTCAAGACTATCACGCATGAATTTAGATTACATTGCCTTAACAATTACAACACCGAAGCCAGAACAGTTGACTTCATTTACGCCATCAAGCAGGCGTGTAAAATCTTATTTACCTTAGCTTATTTTGTTACGCCAGTTACCTTATTGATAATCATATCAGCTATTTGTATCCAGCCCAGATGACGCAACATCATCTGTGCAGACAAAATTGGCAACCCGGGGTTCACTTTAGATTTTACATCAGTAGCGCTTGATGCAATAGTCTCTTGATATTTAAGGGAATTACAAATTGCTTAAGATCGTAAATACTTGTTCCTGGGACACAGAAATTACAATGCACTTCTCGTCCGGCGATATGGCTTTTTCCTGTTCCTTGCCCCTCACCACTCGTTACTCGTCCCTGTTTTTATTGCCCGCCTGCAGCAAAGCCGAGAATGGTGCTTTTGAGCTCACTTTTCAGTTTCTGATCAATTTCAGCAAGCATGCGCTGATGCAACTGATCCTGCTGCAGCGCCGAGACTTTTACCGGCCACGATCTGTTTCCCAGCACCGTAGCATCGGGATTCGCAAGTCGCACAGTAAGTGTGCCACGCAACCAGTACCAACCTTCTGTTTGCATGGCATCCTGTGTTTCCATGCTGGCTGATAACGTATAGCCGACTTCACTGGATGATTGCGCGAAACCGGCATTTGCCATTGCAGCCTGTAATACCTTGTCGAGCTGACCAACAGAATCAACCAGCACAACACCCCTGATATTAAGAGATTTCAACGCCTGTTCCTGCTGTTCAGTTAACTCCGCAAGGTTCCAGCTTGACGGTTTGCCTGTTCCATTGAGATCGATGATCTTCAATGTTTTCTGCATTGAGTTTCTTTCGGATTGCATCATAATCGCGTCCTGCAAGTCAGCCACTTTCTGCAGGGGATCCTGGCGGCTGTCTGCATTGGCGATAGTGAAGGCTATTTCACGATCCAGCCGATTAATTTCATTGCGAATATTGTTACTTGCCTGGGAACGGTCCAGCACGGCCAGTGCATAATGTGTTAAATCATCCGGGTTCTGCCATAGCTCGGCAATGCGTGCACCATTGATCATCCTGTCTGTATGCACGTTAACCGTAGTCGCTATACGTGCTGATGATTGTACCGACTCGGTTCCTTCCACCTTGTGAGTCTGGACATCCTGTGTCGTGGTAGAGGATTCACGTATCTGTAGTTCAAAGATCTTCGCCAGATTACCCAGCGCACGATCCCGGGCCAGTTCTGCTTTCGATGCAGAACCGCTTGCATAGACATAACTGGCATTTGGGTAGTTGGCTGGCTCACCTTCGAGCCAGTCGGGTTTTTCATCGGCATTTACAAGCGCCGAAGACTGCATACATGCTGTCAATAAAATACAAATTAGTGGAAGTATATTTTTGATTACATTAATCATATGCATCATTTATTTGTTGGTCGCGATGTGAGTTTTCACAGGAATCGGTGCAATCCAGTGGCGTGTTAAAAAACTTCGCTGCCGGGGCAGTATATTAACGCCGGCATCGATTGTATCTATCACTTTTCCCGCTGCATTAACGATTTCAATACTGACTTGCTGCTGCCCCGCTGGAAGCATAACGCGCGCCATCTGGATTTCCTTAGGCAATGTTGTCCAGCTTCGGGTGTCGGCGCGTTCAGTAGCCAGATTCGTTACCGTCAATAGAAACCCGGCAAGCGCATGTTGATCCTGGGCGTGTTTCTGCGCCTGGTATTTAACAACTGCCCTGGCAACTGCGCGCGTCATTACCAGCGGCATATCATCATCCAGTGCATGGCGTGCAAGGCTGTCAATATTTTCTACTGTTTCCAGATCGATAAGCTTGCCACTGATGCTCAATCGCGCCTTGTTTGCAGGGGACGCTTCGGTTTTATATACAGGGAATGCAACACGCACGGTACTCTGCACTTCCGAGGAAAAGGTCATAATCGATGTTTCTGTTCTAATGGGCGCGAGCCCGTTATTCAGGATGACAATCAATTCTCCGAAATCGCCGCTGACTTTAGCTGGTTTAAAGTTAGCCAGACCAAATTCGGCTTTCAGGCTGTTATACTCATCCCACAGCCCCTGGGCTGCCAGCAGGCGCAGCAAGTCCTTTTTCAGCATTACAGGAACTTCAAGCAACTGCTCATTTCCTGTAGCGATATAGAGATCCCTGGCTTTTCTGTAAGAAACAAGCGCCTGGTCATCTTCACCAAGCGCTTCATAGATCATGCCCGCGAAGTAACGAACGAAGGGATCCTCATCCGGCTGCTCACCCCACTCCATCATTTTTACATCTGCCTGCAATATCTCAACACGCGCGGAATCAAGTTCGCCCAGTTGCAGGTAGTTCATCGCCATGTATGCGTGCAGCAAAATCTGTTCGTATCGATCACCCTTGTAGTCACGTACAGCATCATTGATGGTTAATGATGCGGCGGCATCAGTAATGCTTATTCCATACAGGGATTCCATCTCTTGTTTGGCAATCTCAAAGATCTGGTTACTGCTGGCATAGTCATCGGTCATACGCCTGAGCATTCCCTTGTTCAGGCATGCGAGCACATCATTCTGGTTCTCATCCTTTTCTTCAGCAGTGACTCTTGCGAGGTCAGCCCTGCCTGTAAGCAGGTTGTCCCGCATCGAGGTCGCCTGCTTGCTGTAGGTCGCACAGCCACCCAGGTACAAGGCAAAAAGCGCGAGTACTATCCGCCCAGGCAGTCCTGAACTAATACCCATAAACATGTGCCTCGTCCTCTCATGTTCTCAGCTAGTGAACATCAGCCTGGAACAATCACCAGCGAAGTCCGCTTTTCTCAATCGTTTTCTTGATTTTCTTCTGTCCAACCCAGACCTTGCGGTTATTTGCCAGATCAATCAGTGTGAGATCAACCTGGTAAAAACGCACCTGTTCTCCGGAGATCGCGTCGATGATGGTATTAATCGTACCCTTGAGCATGAAATCAGCACCGGTTTCCTGTCCCATTGCCTTACGCGTTTCATCAGTAGCGTGCAGGTCCTGGTCCTTGCGCTCAGTGCGAATCTCCTCGCGCTCCTGGCTGGATGCAACAAAATCGACTTCACCGGAATTAATCAGGGCACGTTCCATGTCAGCGATGAATGTTCGTGTGTTGATATGTTCGTGACTCAGGTTGCGCACATTACCGACAATAACGGTAGGTGGTTTTCCCTGCTCTCTGTTGAAACGTGTCAACCAGGATCGTGATAAAGCATCCTGAATCATCTCATCAGCAACAAGCCGGGAGTCGGTATCATTCCAGTTCCCACTCAGATCCGTCACGCTGTCAGATTCAACACGTGTAACCTGTTGGCCGCACGCCGAAAGCCCGGCCAATACAACAGCGGTAATTAACAATGAAATAAGGTTGTTCGTGGTCTTCAGCATTGCTTGCTCCAGTTAATTTTTCCTGTATTCAGTTTTTATATCATGATCATCAGAGAATAGCATGAACTGCATCACAAAATGGCCATCCCCTTGCGCGCAGGCAGAACAGCAGGTATCTTCCCCGCATGACCAACATCGATACCATACTGCATGCCCGCTGGATACTCCCGGTCAGTGAGGGCGATCCGTGCCTGCTGAATCACAGCATTGCTATCCACGAAGATCGCATCGTCGAAATCCTCCCCACTGAAATTGCAAAAAGCGCCTACAAGGCAGCAGTAGAACAGGAATATGCACAACATGTATTGATTCCAGGCCTGATCAATGCGCACACACATGCCGCCATGAGCCTGTTTCGCGGACTATCTGATGATATTGCATTGATGGACTGGCTACAGAATCATATCTGGCCGGCTGAATCGAAATGGGTCAATGAGGATTTTGTCCAGTGCGGTACTGAACTGGCGATTGCCGAGATGCTGCGCAGTGGAACCACCTGTTTCAATGACATGTATTTTTTTCCGGACATCACCGCACGCGTAGCGAAAAACGCCGGTATTCGTGCATGTGTGGGACTGATCGTGATCGATTTCCCTACGGTTTGGGCCAGTAATGCAGATGAATATATAGAAAAAGGCATCGCCGTCCATGACAGCTTTCGCAACGACGACCTGATATTAACAACATTCGCTCCCCATGCGCCCTATACCGTTTCTGACAAACCGCTGGAGAAGATCCGCAGCTTTGCTCACGAGATGGACATCCCGATCACCATGCACATTCATGAAACCGCACACGAGATTAATGAATCGATCGCA
>DAOWLL010000084.1 GCA_030641945.1 Gammaproteobacteria bacterium
CGTTTTTCGCGGACTTTATTTGCCTGCATTTGCGTTAATTTGCGCACTTAAATAATTATCCTCAAAGAACACCGAATCCCTCGTATTCCAGCATTGCAATCAGCTTGATCAACGGCAAACCGATCAGGGCATTCGGGTCGTCGCCCTCGAATTTGTCGAACAGGGCAATACCCAGACCTTCTGATTTGAAGCTGCCGGCGCAGTTGTAGGGCTGTTCTTTTTTCAGATAGTGCTCGATAATTTCCCGGGTCAGCGTCTTGAATACCACGGTGTAGGGCACGCAGGCGGTCTGTGCGTTGCCGGTTTGGGTATTGAGCAGGCAAACACCGGTCTGAAATACGATGCGTTTGCCTGAAGCTTTCTGCAGTTGTTTGACGGCATTTTCGAAATTTCCTGATTTGGTGAGGATTTCACCTTCAAGAACGGCGCTCTGGTCCGAGCCGATGATCAGGGCATCCGGATATTTGCCGGCGACCGCTTCGGCCTTGAATTTTGCCAGCCTGACCACCATATCTTCGACAGATTCGCCCGCCAGTGGGGATTCGTCTATATCAGGTGAGTCACACAGGAATTGCACCTGCAGGCGTTCCAGCAGGGCTTTGCGATAGGGCGATGTTGAGGCAAGTATCAGTTTCATAAGGGATATTTTATACGATTCGATCATGGCCTGGACTGCATCCCGGGTGCAATGCAGAACTTATTGATAAATATAGAATATTTACACAATCTCAAGATTCATTTAAACTCCGCCGATTATGCAGAAGAAACTGCCTGAATCCGTCGACTTTCTCAAGCAGGTTGAGAGAAACGCCTGTTTCGAGGTCGCCTGGCCGGTATCCCGTTTTGCGCGCCTGGCTGAAGCCATTTGCAATAACCAGGGAGAAGTAACGGCAAGGTTGAAGTTTGGAACCCGCGCGGGAACGCCATGCCTGGATGGCTATGTGCAAGCCGAACTTGAACTGCGTTGCGAACGCTGCCTGGGTCCCGTGAAGCAGCATATAGAAAGTGGCTTCCGGTTTGGTTTGATCAGCAGTGCAGATGAGGCGGATTTATTGCCGAAAGAGTTCGAGCCTTTACTGGCTTCAGACGCCGAGCAGTCACTGCTTGAACTGGTGGAAGATGAACTCCTGCTGTCACTGCCTATCGTTGCCAGGCATGATGAGGCGTGTTCTGAGGTTCTGCAAAAGCATAAAAAAGATGATGACGAGGTGCAGCATGATACCTATAGACCATTTGCTGCACTGAAAGATTTAATGAGTTAGTTACAAGTTCACACAGGAGAGTCCCGTGGCCGTTCAAAAGAGCAGAAAAACACGTTCGAAACGTGGTATGCGTCGTTCACATGATGCAGTTAAGAGCAAGACATTGTCTGTAGATTCAACTTCAGGCGAAACACATTTGCGTCACCATGTTTCACCAGACGGGTACTACCGTGGCCGTAAAGTGGTAGAAACCGGCGACGTATTCGAAGACTAGTATTCAACCAATGTCTGTAGCACAGGCGCACGATGCCTGATTCGGCAGTTATCGCGCTTGATGCAATGGGTGGTGACTTCGGTCCCGAAGTCATCGTCCCTGCAGCAGCAAAGATACTTTCCAGGAGAAGCAAGCTTCACATCATACTGGTCGGTGATGAGGAGCGGATTCGTTCGTGTGCGCAAAACCACGCTATCAAACTTGATGACAGGCTTACAATTCAGCATGCATCAGAAGTGGTAGAAATGCATGATGAACCGGCTATGGCAATGCGCAAGAAGAAAGACTCATCCATGCGCGTCGCAATCAACCTGGTGCATGATGGCAAGGCCGATGCGATTGTCAGTGCGGGCAACACCGGTGCATTAATGGCAACTGCCAGGTTCGTGCTCAAAACATTGCCTGGTATCGACCGCCCTGCCATTTGCACAACAATACCTTCCAGAGATGGCCATACCCATATGCTGGATCTTGGTGCCAATGTGGACTGTACGGCAGAGCACCTGTTCCAGTTTGCTGTAATGGGATCGGTCATGACCGAGGCGATAGACAATATAGAAAGCCCGCGTATCGGTTTGCTGAATATCGGTTCTGAAGCCATGAAAGGCAATGCCCAGGTAAAGGCGGCAGATGAGCAACTTGCTGGCACGCCCCTGAACTATATAGGCTTTGTTGAGGGTGACGACATCTATAGCGACAAGGTTGATGTTGTTGTTTGTGATGGCTTCGTGGGCAATATTTCATTGAAGACAGCTGAAGGTGTTGCCAAGTTAATCAGTTATTACATGAAAGAAGAGTTTAAACGCGGTCTGTACAATAAACTGGCTGGTCTTGTTGCCTTGCCGGTACTGCGGGCATTCAGGAAGCGTATTGATCCGCGTGCATATAATGGTGCAAGTTTGTTAGGACTTAAAGGCATTGTTATAAAAAGCCACGGTGGTGCAGACGTTGATGCCTATGCCAACGCTATCGAGATTGCTGTGCTCGAAGTTAATAAATCAGTTCCTCAGCAGATCCAGGAACACATACAACCATTGCTTGAGAGACAAACGGCTTGAGTTACGCACGCATAACGGGGACCGGCAGCTATCTTCCTGAGAAGATACTGACGAATCATGATCTGGAGAAAATGGTTGAAACCAGTGACGAGTGGATTCGTGACCGTACGGGTATATCAGAACGTCATATTGCGGCAGATGATGAATTTACAGTTGACCTGGCCGAGCATGCTGCCAGAAACGCAATCGAAGCGGCCGGGATTTCTGTTGATGAAATCGACCTGGTTATTGTCGCCACAACCACACCTGATCGTGTCTTTCCAAGTACAGCCTGCCTGCTGCAACAGCGTCTGGACATTCATGGTTGCACCGCATTTGATGTTCAGGCTGTGTGCACCGGTTTTATTTATGGCCTGGGTGTGGCCCACCAGTTTTTCAAGGCGGGCACATCGAAATGCGCGCTCGTCGTCGGTGCGGAAACCTTATCACGAATTCTTGACTGGAAAGACCGCAACACCAGTGTCCTGTTCGGTGATGGCGCCGGTGCTGTCGTACTGCAGGCAGACGAGGAAACCGGAATTCTTTCATCCCACCTGCATGCGGACGGCAGTTATGAACATCTGCTGACTGTGCCTTACGGTGTGTCTACCGGTAGCAGCCAGATACTTGAAGGTTCTGGCGGTATTACCATGAAGGGCAACGAAGTATTCAAGATGGCTGTGAATACGCTGGGGCGTATCGTTGATGAAACCCTGCAGTACAACAATATGAAAAAAAGCGATATCGACTGGCTGGTGCCCCACCAGGCAAATATTCGTATCATCAATGCGACGGCTAAAAAATTGAATATGTCACTGGATCACGTTGTTATTACTGTTGACAAGCATGGTAATACATCGGCTGCTTCTGTGCCGCTGGCACTGGATGTTGCCGTTCGCGATGGCCGCATCAAGAAAGGTGAAACACTCATGCTTGAAGCCTTTGGTGGCGGATTCACCTGGGGCTCGGTGTTATTGAAGTTCTGATCGTATATGCGATTACTGGGAAGTGTCCCTGTCCTCAGTTGCTCTGATGTTGAGCAGTCACTTGATTTTTATCAGCAGGCGCTGCAGTTTGTTGTGCTTAAACAACGTGTCGGTGACGAAGGCCTTGAGTGGGTCTATCTCCAGTCTGGCGATACATTATTAATGCTCGAAAAGGCGACCAGGGATAGCGCCCACCAATCAACAACGCTAAATAGAATATACCTGTATACCGATGACGTTAGTGCGATGCGTCACTTTCTCAAGGCAAAAGGCTATGATATCAGTCCGATGCTCAAGACGGCTTACATGGAAGAGTTTGATCTGGTCGATCCCGACGGGCAAAGACTCTCGATTGGGCAGCAAAATAAATAAGGGTCTTCCCCAAGTGCAGTGGGTTAAACAGATAAAAAGCTTTACCACAGAGGCACAGAGGCACAGAGGCACAGAGGCACAGAGGCACAGAGGATTTTAAGTTTTATTCAACGCAAAGGCGCAAAGACGCCAAGTTCGCAAAGATTATTATGGGTGTTCGTAGGAGCGGCTTTAGCCGCGAATTGTCAATGTTCGCGGCTAAAGCCGTTCCTACCCATGTCCCCGAACACCTGTTACCCATGTGTCCGGTCTAAACAGTTACACTTCATCCGGGCTACGAAACTATTCACACACCATCATTCGCGTCTGTTACTTCGCGCAGTCCTGCGCTTCGCCCTGCGGGCCGCACTGGCGTGCGTTCAAAATGTTCCTTACATTTTAGTGCGTTTTTTGCGGCTAAAACCTCTATGTTCTCTGTGGATCTGTGGCAATCATTTGTAGTTTACCCACTTGATGTGGTGAAGACCCACAAATAAAAAAGCCCCGCAATGCGGGGCTTTTCAGCTGTTGAAATGTACTGATTAAACGCTGTAGTACATATCATATTCACAGGGATGAACAGCAGCACGATAACGCTGGACTTCTTCTCGCTTGAGCTCAAGGAAGGCATCGATCATGTCGTCATCGAATACACCGCCTGCGGTGAGGAAGGCGCGGTCTTCATTCAGTGCTTTCAATGCTTCATCGAAAGAGAACGCAACCTGTGGAATAGCCGCTTCTTCTTCAGGCGGCAGGTCATACAGGTCCTTGTCCATCGCATCGCCAGGATGAATCTTGTTCTGGATGCCGTCAAGACCGGCCATCAGCATAGAAGCAAAGCACAGGTATGGATTAGCCGTTGAGTCGCCAAAACGTACTTCGATACGGCGAGCCCTGGGGCTGGATACGTGGGGAATACGTATCGATGCAGAACGGTTGCGTGCAGAGTATGCCAGCATGACCGGTGCTTCGAAGCCAGGTACCAGGCGCTTGTAGCTGTTGGTAGAAGCATTGGCGAACGCGTTCAGAGCTTTCGCATGCTTGATGATGCCGCCGATGTAGTACAGCGCTGTTTCTGACAGGCCGCCATAGAGGTCGCCAGCAAAGGTGTTTTCACCGTCTTTGGCAATCGACATGTGAACGTGCATGCCATTGCCGTTATCGCCTACCATTGGCTTTGGCATGAAGGTCGCTGTTTTGCCAAATGCATGTGAAACGTTATGCACAACGTATTTGTAAATCTGAACTTCGTCCGCTTTGCGCACCAGGGTATTGAACAGGGCGCCAATTTCACACTGACCAGCCGTACCCACTTCGTGGTGGTGTACTTCTGTTTCGCAGCCCATTTCTTCCATGGTCAGGCACATGGTAGAACGAATGTCCTGCAGTGAATCGATAGGAGGTACCGGGAAGTAACCACCTTTTACGCCGGGACGGTGGCCCATGTTGCTGCCGTCATAGTCCTTGCCGGTGTTCCACGCAGCTTCTTCAGATTCAATCTGGTAAAAGGCGCCGCCCATTTCATCGCCCCATTTAACGCCATCGAAGATGAAAAACTCATTTTCCGGGCCAAAGTAAGCAGTGTCGCCAATACCCGTAGATTTCAGATAGGCTTCAGCGCGATTGGCGATAGAGCGCGGATCACGGTTATAGCCCTGCATATTCGAAGGCTCGATGATGTCGCAACGCAGGTTCATGGTGACTTCTTCGCAGAAGGGGTCAATCACCTGTGAATCACAGTCAGGCATCAGAATCATGTCTGACTCGTTAATACCTTTCCAGCCCTGGATAGATGAACCATCGAACATCTTGCCTTCGGCGAGTACATCTTCATTAATTGTGTGGCTAGGGACGGAAACGTGCTGCTCCTTGCCCTGGGTGTCAGTAAAGCGGAAATCGACGAACTTAACGTCTTTTTCCTTGATCATATTTAAAACGTCACTTGCAGACATTTGGTTACTCTCCAAACATTATTTATGGAATGAATTTTCCGCCACTAATCAACAAACAGAATCCGTGACGGGGCTAATATTAGTAATGCGGTATTCTGCATGAAACGTGCCAGCTTTGAAACTGACTAAGTGACTGTTTTTTTGCCCAATATAGTGCAAACAAATGCAAGCAATGCACTGCAATGGTGCGATAATGGTATTAGCGCACCATTATAGCGCGTTAATGAAACTTCAGAATTGCTCTGCCAACCGCCGGGATATTGATACTGGCTTTTGAGAACCTCGCTTGCAGTTCCCTGGTCCGTTTCTGGTCGCTCACTTTTTCCAGCGGCATGCTGGCTTCAACTGAGATCTCGCCAGTCAGGTAATGCAGGGTAATATCATCGATAGAATCCAGCTCAGGAATGTTTGACCATTCATGCTTTAAGGCTGCGATCAGTTCGCCGCGTAAAGGCAGGTGCATACTGCGCGCTTCCTGTTCATCGTTTTCCGGGTCGATATGCACTGTCACATCATTGATGGCATCGAATGAATCCTTCAGCATTTTTTCCACGGTTTCAGAGATGTGGTGGCCTTCGGATACGCTCAGCTTCGGGGCAACCATAATGTGCACATCCACATGAGCATGGTGACCCAATCTGCGTGTGCGCAGCATGTGCAGTTCGCGCACACCCTCATGTGACAGTATTTGCTTGCGGATTTTATCGACCAGTTCAGGTTCGAGACTGGCATCAACCAGTTCCTGAACGCTGTCATATCCCAGTTTGAAGCCTATTCTGGCGATCATTAAGGCGACAATAATGGCAGCGTAGGCGTCCAGTTTCGGCATATCGAACTGGGTGCCGGCAATACCAACCATGACTACGATTGACGAGACGGCATCACTACGATGATGCCAGGCATTGGCGAGCACCAGCCTGGAACGTATACGAGTACCGACTATCTTGGTGTAGTGATACAGAGCTTCATTGCTGAGTATTGATAAAGCGGCTATCCAGAGGGTAAAAAGGTCTGGTTTTTCAATCACTTCATCACTGACAAGACTGACAACGGCATCGTAGGCAATGCCGAGACTGACGATGACAAGCAGTACAGCAAGCGCCACAGTGGCAATGGTTTCAAAACGCGCATGCCCATAAGGGTGTTCATCATCGGCATCTTCGCTGGCATGTTTGGC
>DAOWLL010000087.1 GCA_030641945.1 Gammaproteobacteria bacterium
AGTTGTCAGACTCCAGCCTAAAGCTGTGCCGCCATGTCTTTGAGCGTGGCAGCATGTGCTTCAGCATCGACTTCACGCTTGAGCACTTTCTCCGCACCGGTGATTGCCAGTATAACGACTTCTTTGCGCAAACCCTCACGAGCGCGGTTTACTTCCTGCTCGATTTCAGCATTGGCGCCAAGCTTGATACGCTCGGCTTCGGTTCTTGCATCGTCCTTGGCTTCATCGACAATTTCAGTCGCACGCTTCTGTGCCTGTGCAAGTATGTCTGCCGCCTGGCCTTTTACCTCTTTCAATTGCTCAGCCGCTTTTTTCTTCGCCAGTTCCTGTTCATGCTCGCCACGTTCTGCGGCGGCGAGGCCATCAGCAATCAGCTTCTTGCGGGCAGCCAGCGCATTCATCAGCGGTGGCCAGATAAAGGCGTAACAGAACCACACAAACAGGGCAAAAGTGATCGATTGCCCAATCAGCGTCAAATTGATATTCATACGTCAGTACCGTATCTGATTATGTCGCTAATTATCCGGCAACGGCAAAGATGACGTAGAAAGCCACACCAACCGCGATCATCGGTACCGCGTCTGTCAGGCCCATCATCAGGAAGAACTGGCCGCGCAGCAGCGGGATAAGCTCAGGTTGACGAGCAGCGCCCTCAAGGAAGCGGCCACCCAGCACACCAATACCGATGGCAGCGCCAAGAGCACCCAGACCCATCATGAGCGCGCCTGCGATGTACAGCATTGCAGTTACTTCAGTCATTGATTTTCTCCTAGTAAAAAATACTTAAATAATTCGTTAGCCCGCATATTGCATGAGAATGCAGAATTTTGGGGGGATTTCAGTGAGTCACAAGTTCGATTGGCCCCATGAAAAATCAAACAATGGGCATAGCCATAGCTATGGTTACAGGTCAATCGGGCAAAGTGGCCGCTGAAATTTCCCCAAAAACTGCATAGCGTTGTTGGGTACATAGTGTACTTTTCTAATATACGTAAAATTTCAATCCCGTTCATGTGCTTAAGTGGATTTGTGAGCGTTCTCATGCATTATGCGGGTTAGTGTTCTTCGCCGGTCTGGTAAGCCAGATCCATATAGACGATGGTCAGTACCATAAAGATGTATGCCTGCAGGGTAATGATCAGGACATGGAAAATTGCCCATCCCATTTGCAGTACACCACCAAAAATACCGAGAGCCAGACCGCCGCCGTACATCAGTGCGATCAGGATGAATATCATTTCGCCCGCGAACATGTTGCCGTACAGACGCAGCGACAGTGATAAAGGTTTTGCCAGCAAGGCGACAAATTCGAGCAGGAAATTAATCGGGATAAAGATCAGCTGGAGTATCTTGTTGCTTGAGCTGAACGGATGCATCGTCAGTTCGCTGGCAAAGCCGATCGGGCCTTTGATCTTGAAGCTGTAGAAAATGGTCAGTGCGAATACTGACAGCGCCATGCCGAAGGTCGCATTTGGATCGGTTGACGGCACCACCCTGAAATAGACATGGTGCGGGTCCGCGCCAAATACATGGTGGCCAATCAGCGCGGCCACCTGCGGCAACCAGTCAACCGGGATCAGATCCATGAAGTTGATCAGGAACACCCAGATAAATATGGTCAGCGCCATCGGGGCAACCAGCGGGTTTCTGCCGCTGAAAGCGCCTTTTACTGTGCCATCAACGAACTCGACGATCATCTCAACGAAATTCTGCATGCCGCCGGGTACACCCGTGGTTGCATTTATGGCCACTTTTCGAAACAAATACAGGAACAGGACGCCGAGAAAGATCGACCAGAACATGGTATCGACATGAATCGCCATGAAGCCCATTTCCCTGGCTTCCTGTGCATTATGAGCAAAACCCCAGTGACCCGCATGTTCATGACCTTGCGGAAACTTACCATAGGTAAGGTTCTGCAAATGGTGCTTGATGTATTCTGCTGCGGTCTGGCCTTCACCCGACATTATTTGCTCTCTTTATTTGCGTCTGCTTAAAACATTTACAGCAGCAGGTGTCATATGTACAAAAAAATAAACAGCCAGCAAGGCTGCCGCATTCACGGGCCTGATCAGTACAAAAGCTGCAACAAACATCGCGCACGTGAATAAAATTTTATTCAACTCGCCCCAATAGAAGCCCCTGAGGGCGGCTGCCGGCTCGTCGGACTGCCTTGGGCCGAGAACCTTGAATGCAAACCAGGCGTTTGCCAGGGTCGCAATCATGCCGCCGGTGAGCGCCGAATACGCAGCTGTCCAGCCACTCGGCCAGTACCAGCCAAGCAACATAGCTGACAATATACAGGTTGTTGCCAGTTGCGCAATGATGAAGCCCCTGGCCTGCCTTGCTGTTCCCCTGTTGATCGATTCAGTCGACAACGGTGCTAACCTTCAGCGCAGGAAACTGGTTTGCGCGGCATTGGAATGCGCGCAGATTATAAGTAGCGTGCCCTTTATGGTCAAGTTGATATGTTGTTATAAAAAAATTTTATGCGCGCATTGTTACTGAATGTGCGACAGGATACCTTCGAGTTCATCCAGTGAGCTGTAGCTGATTTCCAGGCGGCCTTTGCTTTTGTTTTTCTGATGAATATTGACCGCCGCCCCCAGCTTTTCAGACAAATCATTTTCCAGCTTTTTGATATCTGGATCCTTGCTCACAGGCCTGGGCTTCTTCGGTGGGTTCAGTGTCTTTCGCACCAGTTGCTCGGTTTCACGTACGGACAGTCCTTTTTTCGCGGTTTCTCTGCCGAGCTGGCTCTGCACTGCGCCGGTGACACCAAGCAGGGCGCGGGCGTGGCCCATTTCTATGCTGCGGTTTTCCAGCAGTTCCTTAACATCGGCATTCAAATCCTGCAGCCTTAACAGATTGCTCACCGCTGTTCGTGAGCGTGCCACCGTGTCGGCCACTTGCTGATGGGTCATGCCGAACTCGTCGATCAGTCGCTGCAGGGCAACCGACTCTTCCAGCGGATTCAGGTTTTCGCGCTGGATATTCTCGATTAATGAAACAGCCGCAGCGGTCTGGTCATCAAAATGCTTGATGACAGCCGGCACATGATCAAGGCCGGCAATTTGCGATGCGCGCCAGCGCCTTTCACCGGCGACGATCTCGTAGCTGTTATCAGCACCAGCGCGTACAACAATCGGCTGCACTACGCCCTGAGAGCGGATGGAGTCTGCCAGTTCGTTGAGTGAATCTTCATCAAAATGAGTACGCGGCTGCCAGGGGCCGCGCCTGACCAGGTCAATCGCAAGCTCACGCAGCTCATCCTGGTGTTGAACTGTCGTCATGGCTGCTACGGTTTCTGTGCCGCCAAGCAGGGCATTTAATCCGCGACCCAGTCCTTTTTTCTTCGTTGCCATCATCATTACCGTTGAGATTTCTGCTTAAAATATCCGCTTAAACTATCAAACCCGGCTCAGACCATTGCCGATGGTTCTGCAGTTCTGTTTGCCGATGCATAATGAGAATCACGGCGCAGCATTTCACCGGCCAGCGCCAGGTAGGCAAGCGCCCCGCGTGAAGTTTTCTCGTACAGCAAAGCAGGCAGGCCATAACTCGGGGCCTCTGCGAGACGCACATTTCGTGGCACGATCGTACGGTATACCTTGTCGCCGAAATGCTCGACCAATTGCGCTGATACATCGTTGGACAGGGTGTTGCGCGGATCAAACATGGTGCGCAACAGGCCTTCGATCTGCAGATTTGGATTAACCGATGAGCGCACCTGTTCGATGGTATCGACCAGGGACGTCAGGCCTTCCAGCGCATAGTATTCGCACTGCATCGGGATAATGACGCCATCAGAAGCAACCATGGCATTCAGTGTCAGCATGTTCAACGCCGGCGGGCAATCCAGAATGACAAACTCATAGTCATACTTGATGCTTGAAAGACAATCCTTCAATCGCGTTTCCGCACCGTTGGATCGCATCAACTCGACTTCGGCGGCCGTCAGGTCGCTGTTGGATGGCAGCAGATCGATACCCACGTTTTCAATGTGTTGCAGACAATCGCGTGCATCCATGCCCTGCAGTAAAACATCACACAGGGTTATTTCGAGGGAATTTTTCTCGACGCCGACGCCCATGGTGGCATTGCCCTGTGGGTCCAGATCAACCAGCAATACCCTGCGTTTGGTGGCCGCGAGTGATGCTGCAAGATTAACACTGGTGGTAGTCTTGCCTACACCGCCTTTCTGGTTGGCCAGCGCCAGTACTTGAGTCATATTAGTGTGTCTTCTCGATTTCGAGTAAATGCCTTTCAGCGTCCAGTCCATAAATATTCAGCGTATGTGATTGTTTCAAGACATAAGCTGGATCATCAATGGATTCATCCAGCTTGCCCTGCATAATCAATATCCGGGTCTCCGGTTTATGCAAATGCGCTGTATTTTTAATTATTTCGCTGCTGCTTGCGTAGGCGCGTGCAACCACTGCGTCGAAGTATATCCTATGATCATGCTTCATGGGCAAATAGGCTTCGACCCGTTGATTGACGACTTCAACATTGTCCAGTCCCAGCGTGATCCTGGCCTGTGTCAGGAAGCGGGTTTTTTTACCATTACTGTCAATCAACACAAACTGACTACCTGGCATGGCTATCGCCAGCGGGATACCGGGCAAGCCCGCACCACTGCCAACATCAAGGATCAGGCCTTCACCGATGTAGGGCAACACACTGAGGCTATCCAGCAAATGCTTGCTCAGCATTTCATCGCTGTCGCGGATGGCGGTCAGGTTAAAGGCCCTGTTCCAGTGGCTGAGCAAGCCGAGATAATCAATGAGTTTATGGGTGGCAGCCTCGGGCAACTCTATGCCCATGGCCTTGAGGCCGGTATTTAATTCTTTTAACAGGCTTTGCACGAATCTATGAAGATTATTTCAGCGATGCTTTTTTCAGATGCACCATTAATAATGATATCGCTGCCGGTGTCATACCCGGAATACGACCCGCCTGGCCGATGGTTTGCGGTCGATAATCCGACAGCTTCTGGCAAACCTCGGAGGAAAGGCCGCGGACTGACTGATAGTCGATCACGTTTGGTATTGGCGTCTGCTCATGGCGACGCGCCTTCTCGATCTCGGCCTGCTGCCGTTCCAGGTAACCCGCGTATCGGGCCTGTATATCCACCTGTTCTGCCACGGCAGCATCGCTGACGGCGCCGCCAATCGCGGCTGTCAGCTTGTTATAGTCAATCTCGGGTCGGCGCAATAGTTCGCTGGCCTTGTAATCGCGCGACAGCGGTTTATCGAGATAGGCGGATAATTGCTGGCCGGGCTCCGAATCGGGCAGTACCGTAAGCCCACCCAGGCGACGCTGCTCGTGTGTGATGGCTTCACTTTTTTGCGCAAATACACGCCAGTGGTCATCGCTGATCAGCCCCTTCTCGCGTGCAATCGGCGTCAACCTCAAATCCGCATTGTCTTCACGCAAAATCAGGCGATATTCGGCGCGGCTGGTGAACATGCGGTAGGGTTCGCTGGTACCGCGTGTAATCAGGTCATCGACCAGTACACCCAGATACGCCTGCTCCCGGCCGGGTGTCCATGGCTCCCGCTGTTGCACCTGGCGTGCGGCATTGATGGCCGCCAGCAGGCCCTGTGCCGCGGCTTCTTCATAACCGGTAGTACCGTTAATTTGCCCGGCAAAGAACAGTCCATGGATGAACCTGGTTTCCAGTGAGGCCTTGAGATCACGCGGATCAAAGTAATCATATTCAATGGCATAACCAGGCCGGGTGATGTGGGCATTTTCAAAGCCCTTCATCGAGCGTACGAATTCAAGCTGAACATCAAATGGCAGGCTGGTCGAGATCCCGTTGGGATATACCTCGTGTGTATTCAGGCCTTCGGGTTCGATAAATATCTGGTGTGATTCCTTATCGGCAAAGCGTACGATCTTGTCCTCGATCGACGGACAGTAACGCGGGCCGACACCCTCGATAACGCCGCTGTACATGGGCGAGCGGTCCAGTCCGCCGCGAATAATGTCATGTGTTCGCTTGTTGGTATGGGTGATATGGCAGCTGATTTGCTGCGGGTGCTCGGTTGCCGTGCCGGTGAAGGAAAACACGGGTACAGGCTCGTCGCCCGGCTGTTGCTGTAAACCGGAGTAATCGATGCTGCGGCCATCGATGCGGGGCGGGGTGCCGGTTTTCAACCGGCCCACGCGAAAAGGCAGTTCGCGCAAACGATGTGCCAGCGTAATCGATGGCGGATCACCGGCGCGGCCGCCGGCATGGTTGCTTTCACCAATATGGATCTTGCCGCCAAGGAAAGTGCCGACAGTCAACACCACCGCACGCGCACGAAACTTGAGTCCCATCTGGGTCACGACGCCGCACACGCGATCGCCCTGGCCATCGTTGGCGATGATCAGATCATCGACAGCCTGCTGAAAAATGGAAAGATTCGGCTGATTTTCCAGCGCCTGTCGAATAGCCGCCTTGTACAGCACGCGGTCTGCCTGGGCGCGGGTGGCCCGCACCGCCGGGCCTTTGCGGCTGTTGAGCACACGGAACTGGATACCGCCGCGGTCAGCTGCCTTTGCCATGATGCCGCCCATGGCATCGATCTCTTTAACCAGGTGGCCCTTGCCGATACCGCCGATGGCCGGGTTGCAGCTCATCTGCCCCAGGGTTTCAATGTTATGTGACAGCAGCAGGGTTTTGACACCCATGCGCGCAGACGCAAGCGCAGCTTCGGTGCCCGCGTGGCCGCCACCGATCACTATCACATCAAAATTGTCGGTATAGAACATTACCACCTGGACTCAATCAAATCGGACCGCAAATTATAAAATAATCAAGCATTTATTTCTGTTTTTGTTTTTTGGGTCTTGCCCAAATACAGTGAGTAGACTCAGGATAACACCCTGACCACACAGGGACTATTTGTCCG
>DAOWLL010000161.1 GCA_030641945.1 Gammaproteobacteria bacterium
ATGGTCGAGCATATTGACCACTATGCAAAAGAGGTGGTCCCACAAATCCTGGACAAACTGGCAGACACACAACTCAGAGATTTGGCTACCATGGCTGTGCCACGTGCGCAAAAACACTTTAAGGTAGAAACAATAATCAGCTTTTCGAAGGTGGCAGATAGCGGGATCACGAGGATGCATATAGAAACTAGAAACAGGCCGGGGCTGCTTTCAGTTATTGCAAGAACATTCATTCAATGTAACCTGAGTATCCACAGCGCCAAGATTTCCACTGCTGGTGAAACCGCTATCGACTATTTTGATATCACTCAGGCCAATACCTATACCCCATTGAGTGATGACATGCAGCAGCAACTCAAACAGGCGTTACTGGAACAGCTATAACATGACAACAACGCTTGAACTGACAAAACAGCTGATTAGCAGACCTTCCGTCACTCCCGATGACCAGGGCTGTCAGAAATTAAT
This sequence comes from Gammaproteobacteria bacterium, assembly GCA_030641945.1. Lineage (GTDB taxonomy): Bacteria > Pseudomonadota > Gammaproteobacteria > SZUA-229 > SZUA-229 > JABDQW01. The sequence goes on from DAOWLL010000161.1 coordinate 469, forward strand.
CGCCGAGCACCTGCAGGCTCTCGGTTTTGACATAGAACATCACCGTTTCGGTGAAGTTGATAATTTGTGGGCGCGCCGTGGCAAGCAGCCGCCTTTATTTGTATTTGCCGGTCACACAGATGTTGTTCCACCTGGTCCCGTTGACCAGTGGCAGCATGACCCGTTTGTCCCCACGATATCGGCAAACACACTTTATGGCCGTGGTGCTGCAGACATGAAAAGCAGCATAGCCGCGATGATCTGTGCCTGTGAGAAATTTATTGAGAACAATACAGACTACAAGGGTTCTATCGCTTTTCTCATTACCAGCGATGAAGAAGGCCCCGCAGTTGATGGCACAGTAAAAATTGTAGAATTGCTGCAGCAGCGTAATGAAAACATTGACTGGTGTCTTGTTGGCGAGCCAACCAGTACTGATACTGTTGGCGATGTTGTCAAAAACGGGCGCCGCGGATCGCTTTCAGGAACACTGAGAATCATCGGCACCCAGGGACATATTGCCTACCCTCAGCTTGCAGACAATCCAGTTCATCGTCTTGCGCCAGCATTGAATGACCTGGTAAATGAGCAATGGGACAATGGCAATGACTTTTTCCCACCGACAAGCTTCCAGATTTCAAACATTAATGCTGGCACAGGCGCAAATAACGTCATTCCGGGCTGTGTAGAAATTCTGTTCAACTTACGCTTCTCAACCGAAACGACTGAAGACCAGATTCGACATCGAATTGAACAGATTCTGGACTCACATGAACTCAACTACAAACTGACCTGGGCACTATCAGGCAATCCCTTCCTCACACCTGCAGGCGAATTGATTGACGCAACCAGGGCAGCCATAAAGCAGGTTCGTAACTTCGACACCGAATTATCGACCAGTGGCGGCACTTCCGATGGCCGTTTTATTGCACCAACCGGCGCACAGGTACTTGAGCTGGGACCGGTTAACGCAAGCATTCACAAAATAGATGAAAATATCGATATCGATGAGCTTGAAGAGCTAACTGAGATTTATCATGAAATACTCATGCAGTTGCTCGCCAGATAGGGCTTATACTAAAGGCTGCGCCTCACAGGGCGGGTTTTTAAGCGCACATCTTCTGCGTTATGCTTGTTATGAAGGGCCATGATAATTAGATCCGGCACTTCGTCGCGAAACATGCCTTGAACCTGTACGCTTAAAAGACCGCAGAATTTTGTGAGAATTAATCAGAGTTGCCTTAACTAATGAGCTACAATCCGGGTAAATAATAATTAAAAAAGGTGCTCTATGAATCTGGAAAAAGTCGTTTTCAGTTTCTTCATGATTCTCGCTCTAACGCTGAATTTCGGTTTTTTTGTCGGCGATGTTGATGACCCGGCACACCATAATGTCTACGAGTTGTATGCAGTACTGATCGTCAACCTCATTGCAACGGTGATGAAATTCGGTGACCGTTCACAACTGGGCGCCATGCTGCTGGCAACCAGTCTTGTTGCTGTCGTGCAGTTGATTTCATCCACCATCGTCTGGACTGTCGCTGTCCATGTACATGAAACCGGGCTTACGCCTGGTGTAATGTCGACAATTGTTTCCCTGAGTGGTGGCGCAATGCTGGCAAATATCATCTCTGTTATTCTACTGATGATCGAAGCGGCAATGCTGCGCCATTGATCGAGGAATCCCGGTTCATTCAGTGATATGAGGACTGACCAATGAACCTGGTTACCTCGATGATCCTGCGGCGTATGCGCACGCCGTTCATTCTGCTTATCAGCGCATATAACATAGCGATATTAGGCTTGATATTGATTCCTGGTGTTGATGACCAGGGTAATCCCTTGCATATGAGCATCTTCCATGCATTTTATTTTGTCAGCTTCACAGCTACTACCATAGGTTTCGGTGAAATCCCCTATCCGTTATCGGAAGCACAGCGTTTATGGGCAGTATTCTCAATATATTTCCTGGTTATCGCCTGGCTGTATGCAATTGGTAAAATTCTTACCCTTGTACAGGACCCACACTTCAAAGCTGCTGTCACCAGCTCCCGCTTCAGAAAAAATGTAAGGTCTTTGCACGAACCGTTCTACCTGGTATGCGGGCTTGGCGAGACAGGCTACGAAGTTGTTACCGCACTGACTGAAGAACACTATCGTGCTGTTGTGATTGAAAATAATCCTGGCAATCTAAATGAAATCAGACTGAATGAAATGCGGGAGTTTGTCCCCAATATTATTGGAGACGCATCCGATGCAAAACAGCTTGAACATGCTGGCATTAAACACCCGAAATGCAAAGGCGTTATTGCGGTTACGTCATCAGATGAAATCAACCTTAAAATAGCCCTCTCCAGTAAACTACTTCATCCTGATGTTAAAGTTGTTTGTCGTTCTGAGTTGAAAGAATATGAAGAGAACATGCTCTCATTCGGCACAGATCAGATCGTCAATCCATTTGAAACATTTGCAACCATATTTCAGATGGTAATGCATTCACCTTCCCTGTACCTGATTTATGACTGGCTGACCGGAGCACCGCATACCAAACTGAGCGACCCTATCTATTTCAGATATGGCCACTGGATACTCTGCGGTTATGGGCGCTTTGGCAAGCAACTTTATCAGCTGCTTATTGATGAGGATATTGATGTTACCGTCATAGACCCGTCAATTGATGTGCGCGATGAATTCGAGCATCATCATGTCGATCACAAGGAAAATTTCATCGTTGGCACCGGTATAGATGAGAAAACGCTGAAGAAAGCAGGCATTGAAACATCTGCTGGAATTATTGCGGGCTCCGATAACGACTCAAATAACCTTTCAATCATAATGACTGCCCGCGCGATAAATCCGGATGTGTTCGCTGTAGCGCGCCAGAACATCTATAACAACTACGACCTGTATTCAGCAACGAAAGCGAACCTTATTATGCGCCCGAGAGAGATCACTGCTCGAAAGATCCGCGCAGTCTTCCTCAATCCACTACTGGTAGACTTTTTGAAGACAGCAAAAAGCCATGATGAGGAGTGGGCAAATATCTCTATTAGCAGAATGAGCGCTGTTATCGGAAATCACAATCCGCACATCTGGACGGTAGACATAACAGACAGTGTGTCTCCTGCCGTTACTGAGGCTCTCAATCTTGGTAGAAACATATATCTAGGGCATATTACCCAGGACCCGGCCTCAAGATACCTGAAACTCAAGTGCGTCCCCTTATTGCATGTGCGCGGTGAGGAAAAAATTATGATGCCGGAAGAAGATACTGATATCCATATCGGCGACAAATTATTGTTCTGTGGTACACGCGAGGTCAAGAACAGTATGGACTGGACACTGAAGGTCATGAGCAGCCTTAATTATGTAATGACTTTCAAAAACGAGCCAGAATCATACGCCTGGCGAATATTGCACAGATATCTACATAAGACCGAGCGCCGAAAAACCCAGCGTTGATAAACGAAGACTGATTACTGGTTCTTTACTGATGGATCTGACGTAATTGAGATTGGCTGATATAATGCAATCGTTCACTATTTTGTATACTGCCCCGGTAGCTCAGCTGGATAGAGCAGCCGCCTCCTAAGCGGCAGGTCGGACGTTCAAATCGTCTCCGGGGCGCCAATTTATACCTGTCTTTAAAGTAAGTTTAACGTCTATAGCCATGCTGACCGATAGCTGTCTAACTACCATATTTAAACCTGTTACTTGAGTACTTCCCTTGCATTCACGGGTTGCACCGGACGGTTGTTCGGGTACCCCATGACCTTCGTGAACTGATCAATCTGCGGTTTGGATGCTATCGCGGGTTGCTTGATCACGAACCACAATACGCCTTCAGAGCATGGCGGAGTGGTTAGCGATCCGTCAAAGCGGTAGTAATCACGGTCCGATGGAAGCATTGCTGACACATCGTAAGGTTTGGGCAAGGCATTCTTGTCTCCAGCCTTGCCAGGCATTTTCATCCACAAAGGGCTCAGCAGCGCATTGTTTCTACCCATTTCAAACATGACCGCGACCACGGCGAGATTGCCGTCCTTGTCAGCATGCACCAGGTAGCTTTCCATCGGGAAATGCTTCCCGTTGATCGTGTTTTCACTCGGCGCATGAAAATGAAACTGCTTCAGCTCGAACACATGGCCATCCACGGTGATGCTGCTGCCGGCAGCGTAGTTGATCTGAACCGTATGACCATTGTTGAGAATTTCTGTTGTGCCCGGTTCATACGCGAAATCGATAGGCTTGAGATCCGCCTCGACAAAGTTGGCCAGGTCAATGGGCGACTGTTTCGTGCCGGTAGCGCAGGTCACGTAGTCGGCATCAAGCTGTCCCCAGTTTTCCGGTCCCGTCTCGCCGCTGTAACCCCAGTGGGCGCCACCGTGTGCTATCGCGGTTACAGTCATGGCTGCGACAGCTAACACGCAAGTGTTAGATTTTATCTTGTGCATTTTTCCCTCATCTTCACTATTTACAAATGTTCACAACAAATGAGTTGTCAGTATTCAAGACACCATTTACATAAGTCTTTCACAGCCGTCGTATGCTATTCGTTTTATTAAGCATTCGACTTGCTACTTGCATCACTATCGTCTGGTAAGGGCGTCAAGAACATCTGCAGCAATGCGCCTTTGCCAAGGCGTTTGCGGACCACCGACAGCATGTTGTAACTGAGCAATGCAGCCGACAGGCATATTGTGTTAAGCCAGATGTGTTTCGCATCCGCATGCTGGAACAGCGCGATCAGCGAGGCGCCGAAGCCGTCGTATTCATGCCGTCCCTC
>DAOWLL010000093.1 GCA_030641945.1 Gammaproteobacteria bacterium
GCATTCGGCTCAATAAAACTGTTACGTCCGGTAGTCACCATTAAAACACGCGTTTTTCTGATAGGCCCGCTGGTGCCGTTGTTATTAGACACTATGCTGGTTCAATACTACTGGACACGTACCGGTTACTTCAGTATCGAAACATTTGTTATCTGGTTATCTCTGGAATTAGTCGCCATCGCAGGCGCATTATTATTCGTTCGCAGTTTTGGACAGTCACTATCTCCATTTGAATCGCTTCTTAGCGCCCCACGCGGTCCAGAAGAACTGCCTTGCAGCAAACTGATCCCTGCCTCTACCGATGAACTGGGTAAACTTAGCCAGGACATACGGATACTAATGGAAGAACAACAAGTACATCGTGAGCGTCTTGCGCTGAGTAATCAGTTATTGAAAGCCAATAACAGCCATGATGACATGTCTGCCCTTCTGACAACCATCATTGAAAAAAGCTGCGCACGCACAGAAAGCGATATTTGCTTCCTGGCTTTGATCGATGAGCAGGAAAAAAATCTTTCAGTTGTGATTTACAATGGCGCCGGCTACAAAGCAGATGGACATTTTAAAATACCAGTGGATGAACCGTCCATATTTTCGGAAGTACTACATACCAATGAAGTTTGCGCAATCTATGACACAAAGCACGACCTGCGCGCAAACAAAGAACTTGTTACTCGTTTTGGCTTTGAATCGATTTTCGGTGCACCGTTGAATGGCGGTAATAAAACAATAGGCGTTCTCGCCTGCGCTTATAACTCCAGGGCACACCACATTAACCAGCTCAAAATGAACGTTCTAAGCGCTTTTGCACAAGAGGCTGCACTGGTCGAAATATTCGCACGTGATCTTGAGGAAAAAAACCACGCTGAGCACGCCATTACCAGAATAATGGAAGGAATTTCAACAACAACCGGTGAAAAATTCTTCCCTGTCATCGCCATGAACATGTGCGAGATTCTCAATGCCGATGCAGTTTCAATTGGAATACTGCCAGACGATAGTGATCAACATATTGAATCGCTGGCATTCTATGTCGATTGCAAGCCTTTTCCAAATTTCAGATATGAACTAAAAGGCACACCATGCAGTACTGTTATTGGAAAAGAGACACAAAGCTATACATCAAACATTCAACAGCTGTTTCCTGATGACGCTGAACTTCAAGAAATGAATATGGAAGCATACATTGGTGTGCCGCTTTTTGACTCGCACAATAAACCACTGGGCGTGCAGTTTGCCATGTTCAGACATCCTGTACAAAACCCTTCATTTACCGAGTCGGTATTGCGTATCTTCGCCGCCAGAACTTCCGCCGAGATAGAACGTGCGCATACCGAAGAGCAAATCAAGCACATGGCATACCACGACAGCCTGACAAAACTGCCTAATCGTGAATTGTTGCTTGACCGCTTACATCAATCACTGGCACATGCAAAACGTACCGATAACTACCTGGCAGTAATGATGATCGATCTTGATCATTTCAAATCCATCAATGATATGCTTGGACACCCTGTTGGTGACGAGCTATTGACGGATGTCGGCCAGCGTTTGAACAAATGTATAAGAAGTGAAGATACTGTCGCACGTATCGGTGGTGACGAATTTGTCATACTCCTTACTGATCTTGGTGATCAGGACTCAGCGCTCAAACATGCCACACTAATCGCCGAAAAAGTTTGCGAACAGCTGATGCCATGCTATGACATCAGCGGTACCAGCCTGACCGTTACACCCAGTATCGGCATCGCCCTGTATCCTGATGATGGCGATAATCCGGAACTTCTGATCAAACATTCAGATACAGCAATGTACCAGGCAAAGGAACAGGGGCGAAACAATTACCAGTTCTTCTCACCCGCAATGAATGCGGTTGCTGTCAGACGACATGAAATGCTCAGCGATTTGCATACTGCGCTCGCAGAAAACCAGTTTCACCTGGTATATCAACCCAAAATATCAATTCCTGATAATCGAGTTATCGGTGCAGAAGCACTGCTGCGTTGGACACATCCTGAAAAAGGCGAGATACAGCCCATGGATTTCATTCCAACTGCAGAAGAAACCGGACTCATTATTCCATTGGGCAACTGGGTCATGCAGGAGACCTGCAAGATCGCCTCTACAATCTGGGGCATTCGTAAACAATGTCACATTACTGACCGCCTGTCATTTAACGTCAGCCCATTGCAGTTCAAACAACCGGATTTTGTTGATGTACTTAAACAAACTATTAACAGCTGCGGTACTCAGCCAGAATGTATCGAGATCGAACTCACAGAAAATGTGCTGATAGACAATATAGAAATTGTTAAAGAAAAACTTAGCGAATTAAAAGACTTAGGTGTGCATATTTCAATCGATGATTTCGGCACAGGTTACTCATCACTCCGCTACCTACAGCAGCTGCCAATTGACACGATAAAAATAGACTACAGCTTTGTACACAATATAGCTAGCAACACCAGTGATGCCGCCATTGTTGAAACCATCATCGCCATGGCGCGTCACATGAAAATGCAAACCATAGCTGAAGGTGTTGAAAATAACGAGCAGCTCACAGTTCTGACCACACATGGATGTCAGGGATACCAGGGTTTCTTATACAGCAAGCCAATGAGTGCTGATGAATTTATGACATTCATGCAAGATGCTGACAAACTGGAAAAATTACTCGGATCTTAGCGCTTCGACAGGATCAAGCAAAGCAGCACGTCTTGCCGGCAGCACACCGGCTAGCAGGCCAATCACGACTGCAATTGCCTCTGCAAGCACCACATAAAGCATCGGCGTATGTACAGGCAGTGCTGGTAATACGAGATGCAACAGCTGTGCGATGCCAATACCCAGCACAAGACCACTCAAACCACCGACTGCCGCAAGCACGATAGCCTCGCCTAGAAAAAGGCTTAATACCTGCGACTGTTTAGCGCCAAGTGCGCGCAACAGGCCTATTTCGTTGGTGCGTTCGTTGATAGCAATTGTCATGATCGTGACAATGCCTATGGCTCCAACCAGTAATGATATGCCACCGATGGCACCGACAGCGAAAGTCAGGACATCCAGCACCGAACCAAGCACATCCAGCATTTGCTGCTGGGTTGTGATGGTTACATCATCCCTGCCATGCCGTGCCTCGAGCACACTCTTTATTCCATCAACAACCTTGTCTACCGGTGTTTCCTCATCATACAACACGTCAATTTTAAACAAGGTATCCTTATTGAACAGGCTCAGTGCACGTGCAGCAGGGATATAAACCGTATCATCAAGATCGAATCCCAACACTGTACCCTTGGACTCCAAAACACCAATCACGCGGTAACGGCTACCGCCGATGGTAATGCGCTGTCCTAATGGACTGCGGTCACCAAACAGCTCCTGGCGCAACTTGCTGCCGAGTACGGCTAAGGCACGGGGCGCAAGCGGATCATCCTCGGGCAAAAAGCGCCCGGACTTTACCCGCATACTGTATGCTTCAGGCCACTCAGGACCTGCTCCATAAATCGTCGTACGTCTGTGACGATTGCCCGCTTCTACTTCAGCATTACCCTGTACAAAAGGCACCACAGCTCGTGCGTACGGCAAGCGTTTCAGCGCTTCAGAATCTTCAATCGTCAGCGGGCGCTCGGTTCCAAACCCACCCACGTTGGCGCCTGAGGTGGTTGTCTTGCCAGGATTAATACTAACCAGCGTTGTTCCAAACTGGGTGAATTCAGACAGCACAAACTGATGCACGCCTTCGCCAATCGAAGTCAACAGCACGACTGCAGCAATACCGACTGCGATACCAAGCGCAGTCAGAAAACTGCGCATACGGTGCTCAATCAGCGAGGTGCCGGTCAAATTGAGAAAATCCCGGGTGCGCATTTTGTTAGCGCCCGGACAGGGCCAGCACCGGATCCAGTCGTGCAGCACGACGAGCAGGCATCAAGCTGAATACAAGCCCGGTGATTACTGCAACTACCAGTGCAATTACAACAGCCCATGCAGGCGCATAAGCAGGCAGGTCAGGGAAGGCATAGCGTATTGACCAGCTGCCCAGCTGTCCCAGGAGATAGCCGGCGATGGCGCCTAACGAAGATAATAAAAACGCTTCTGCAAGAATCAGGACAATGATTTGCCTGGGTGACGCGCCGAGTGCTTTCAATAAGCCAATTTCAGCGGTACGTTGTGACACTGCAACCAGCATCACATTCATGATTAAGATACCGGCCACGGCCAGACTGATTGCAGCGATACCACCCACAGCATATGTCAATGCTCCAAGTATACGGTCGAATGTTTCAAGTACAGCATCCTGCGTGATCACAGTGACATCTTTTTTCCCCTGGTGCCTTTGCTGCAGCGTATCAATAATGAATTGCTTGACTGGTTCTATGGCTTCACGTGTCTTTGCTTCCACAAGAATGCGAAATACGGAAGATGTATTGAATATTTGCTGAGCCGAAGCAATCGGTATCATGATCGTTTCCTGCACATCAACACCGATTGATCGCCCTTCCGAACCCATAACCCCTATTACGCGAAAACGACGATCGCCAATACGAATCCATTTACCCAGTGCACGTTCTGCACCAAACAATTCATCGCGTATCTTGCTTCCTATCACAGTAACCGGTGAAGCCCGATCGAGATCCATTGCTGGTAAAAACTTTCCTTGCGCCAGTTCCCAATGTCGAATAGCCAGCATCTCATGACTAGCCCCCAGCACAACGACTTCGCGTGAACGACTTAAATAGCTGACATCTGCTGAACCGACGTTAATCGGCGTAATTCTTCTGACGTTGTAGCTGCGCGTTAATGCAAGCGCATCATTCAGCGTCAGGTCACGCGGCGTTTCTCCCATCATCGTGGTGGGATTTATGCCTGCAGTTTCAGAACGCCCCGGGAATACAATAATAAGGTTAGTGCCCAGTGATGCAAATCTATCCATAACATACAGACGCGCTCCCTCACCCAGTGATGTAAGCACGACGACAGCTGACACACCTATCGCCATGGCGATGAGCATCAGCAAGGTTCGTGCTGGATAGCCGCGTAGCGCGCCCCATGAAAACCATGCAATATCCTGACTATGAAGCGCCATGATCCGGATTAATTTGATCATCATTCGAATGATCACTGTGCATGCATCCATCTATCATGCGCAATTGACGCCATGCACGCTGCCCCATTTCGGGATCATGCGTAACCATAATGAGCGTGATACCGCGCTCATTCAGTTGCTCAAGAATACGAATTACATCCGTGCCTGATTTATGATCAAGATTACCGGTTGGCTCATCGGCGAGAATCACATTGGGTTCAGTCACAGTTGCACGCGCAATTGCCACGCGTTGGCGCTGACCACCGGAAAGCTGTTCCGGCTTATGATGACTGCGATCAGTCAGACCAAGATCGTCGAGCACGTTTGCAACTTTCGGCTTGCGCTGCTCTGGCGGCATGCCGGCAAGTATCAGGGGCAACTCAACATTTTCAGCAGCCGTGAGCCTGGGCACGAGATGAAACATCTGAAATACAAAACCGATTTCACGGTTACGCACCTGCGCCTGTTCTATGTCGCTGAGCGAGGTTACATCTTTGCCGTTAAGGCGATACACACCTGAAGTGGGACGGTCCAGTAATCCAAGCAGGTTGAGCAGCGTTGATTTGCCAGACCCGGACGGTCCCATGATTGAAACATACTCACCTGACTCGATAGTCAGGGTGACATCATCAAGTGCATGTACAACCTGATCACCCACCAGAAAATCACGATGGATTTCGGCCAATTCAATCATTATGACATCATCATCCTTTAGTATCACGACTGGCAGCAACACCGTCCTCAACGCCTTCACGTTCGACCGAAACAACAACCTCATCGCCTTCAGACAGTCCTTCAGTTATCTGCGTCCATTCCCAGTTACTCAAACCGGTTTTTATTTCACGCTGCTCAAGTAAATTGCCAGCAGCAAACACCAACACCTTGTTGCCTTCCAGTATTGCTTCTGTTGGTATTCTTAAGACATTGTCTTTTTCATCAAGAATAATCTCGACATCAGCGCTGTATCCCGGCAACATATTTGTGCAATCCTGCTGGCAGATAAAATCCACTTCCACATCAACCGTTCGCGCCTGCTTTTCGACCTCCAGCACATAGGGTGCTATACGCTTCACAGTACCGCTGAATATCTCGCCAGCTAACGCATCAAGTGATATGTTCGCTTTCATCTTGATGCGTATGCGCGGCGCATCCACTTCATCGATTGGCGCTGAAACATAAAGACAGCTGATATCCATCAGGTCAACTGCGGGCGGTGTAGGAATGCCAACCGGCGAAGGTGTAACGAATTCACCAATTTCACCGTTTACCTCTGCCACAACACCTGCAAACGGAGCAGTTAAACGTGTGCGTTCGAGCTCAGCCTGAATTACATTTAGCCTGGCCCTGCTGACTTCGGAGGTCGCTTTGGCCGCATTGCAAGCTGCCTTTTGTGCTCGCGCTTCACCATCTGCCTTGTCTACTGCTTCTTCAGAACTCAGGTTTTTCAGCTGAAGTTTTTCCTGTCGTTGTGATTCTCTCTTTGCAACCTCGGCTCTAACACAGGCCTGGTTCGCCATTGCTATAGCCGCCTTGACTTCACTTTTGGCGAGTTCAAATTGAGCCAGTACATCTTCGTTCCACAGCTCCATCAGCACCTGCCCCTGCTCCACCAGGTCACCCTCCTTGACGGGCAGATTGAAAATCTGGCCACCAGTAGAGGGAGAGATGCCTGCGCGCCGGCATGCTTCGATGCTACCTGCACGCGTATTGGCAACAGTTTCCTGTAC
>DAOWLL010000498.1 GCA_030641945.1 Gammaproteobacteria bacterium
CTTGTACTCCTGAAATGATTGCTGCTGCTGTTGTTTCCATTGTTCAAATTCATTGACCGAGTTTGCAGGAGAGCACACCAGCAACAAGCTTAGGGCAATACAGCCAACATGCGTTTTGTTCATATTTAGCATTACTCCGAATCTGATAAATGTACGCTGTCGTATGTTAAATCTTAAAATATTTGCCACAGAGGCACAGAGTGCACAGAGTTCTTTGTTGTTTATTGCGGCAGCCTGGATGGAGCGCAGCGCGATCGCCTGAATCCCCGGATTGCGCTACGCTCCATCCAGGCTACGATACTGGTTCCAACATCACCAAATCCAGGGGTTGATTCATTCCCGGATTCCGTTTTATTTCATCCGAGCTACGCATCTCCAACTTTGATAGTGATACGCAAGATTATTCGCGGCTGAAGCCGCTCCTACGATTCTGTAGCCTGTCCCCAGCAGGTCGAGAACACAGAGATGACACAAGAAATACTTTCTTTGCGTCCTCTGCGTCTCAGCGTCTTTGCGTTGAGGTTTAGTCCATAAAAAAACCGGCACCCGAGTTGTCCCGGATGCCGGTTATGATTTTACAACTACAAGATCCTTACTGCTGTTTCATTTCTGAAATTGCAGCCGCCAGCTCATCCTGCCCTTTCTGGGCCTTGAACTGCTGCCACAATGCAGAGTCATTACCCATGCTGGTTCGCAGGGCGTTCTGTGTTGCTTCCGCTACTGCATTTTCATCCATACCCAGTAATACATACAGCGTTCCATTTGGGCTGGTGCGTGTCTTGTAGATCTTTGTTCCCAGCAGCGTCTGATCCGTGATTTGCTTGGTAACCGAGGTATTTACCTTGTCGACTGTTTCAGCATCAGCCGCACCCGTGGTTTCCGCATATTGCTTGACCATGTTCTGCACCTGTACTTTCATTCTCTGCGCAAGCTGTACGCGCGCATCTGTTGCAGCCATGTTCTTCATAAAGCTGTGGCCTGCGGCAGATTTCTCGGCAACACCGACAGCTGAAACTGCAAGACCTTCAACAGGCAGATCACAGACCCAGCCAGGTGCAGATTCATCGGGTGCATCAGGGAATACACACTCTGCCGCTTCCCTGGTGGCGTCATCTTTACCGCATGCCGTCAGCATCACGGCCAGGGCGATTACACCCAATAGCTTAATTCTGGTTTTCATCATACTCTCCTCAATCGATCCCGGTGACAATCTTCCCCGGATACTATTTTCATATACTTCTGGCCCGACAAATAAGGCTGATCAGTACATCCTGTATAGCCGAGTGTACACACCTTTGCAAACCGGGATGTTAAATTCGTCACATTATGCCAAATTAATACAAAAATTCTGACAACTCTGTGAACGGCTTCATGTTTTGGCAACTACCCGGGGTTCTTTACAACAGCAATCCGCACATCGAGGGATGTGCCATCTGCTTTTTAGCTTACAGTTTTCAATACCCGGTGTGGCGGGCAACCTGAGGCCTGATAAACGGGTCAAATCAGGATTTCTTTTCGGCTGCTTTGTCGTTGTCCGGCGCAGCTTTAGCAGTCTCCTTTTCAATCAGATAGTTCATGATCTTGATCATGTTGTCATAGCTGCCGGCCATCGAGGCGGATATAAGATATTTACCATTGACGGCTACGGCCGGGACGCCATTTAACTTGTAGTCGGTGACCAGTTTCTTCGCCTTGCGAACATTGCTTTCAACCGTAAACGAATTCATCGCATCAATAAATTCCGATCGCTCTACACCATGTTGCTGAACAAACACTGTAACTGCATCAAAGGTTTTCATGTAGTTCTTCTTGTTATGAATTTCGCTGAAAAATTTAAGATGTATTTTTTCACCCGCACCCAGCATCTGCAATGCATAGTAAGCGCGGGCGTGCAGAACCCACAATGGCTGGAAGGTGGCGGGAATACGTACAAACTCAACATTGTCAGGTTTGCTCTGTATCCACTTACTTACATACGGCTCAAATGAATAGCAGTGCGGGCAGCCGTACCAGAAAAACTCGAGCACTTCGATCTTGTCGCTGTCAATTGTTTTCGGCTGATCGATACGCTTGTAGTGCTTGCCCTCTTCGTATGTCTCGGCATTTACCATGCCTGCAAAGATGAACATCACCGAGAATATCAATAACGCCTTTTTCAACA
>DAOWLL010000260.1 GCA_030641945.1 Gammaproteobacteria bacterium
GCTTATGCAGGCCTACTTCCCTCATTCAGCAATTATCTCTGGTTACCCAACAACGCTGCGTTAACCCGAATTACAATGTACACATAAAATTGTTTTCCTTTGCGCCCTTTGCGACTTTGCGGTGAATATTATGTGTTTACCTGGTCATCAAAAGAATAAGGCAAATCCAGCACCGTTATCTCCGGGCCTTTCGTGTCGCCCAGCTTCAACTGGCTGTTTTCAGCGTCATTGACCTGGATTACGGCAAGTGCTTCAAAGTTGCCGTCTGGATTTTCCTGTGTGCTGAGGATAGTGCCGATGTCCTGGCTTTCTGTTGATGTTTCAGTAACCAGTGATGTGCCGGTTTCAGGTATATCATGGGCATCAAAAGCTATGCGGTACATGCGTCTTTTCAACTTGCCAAGATAATGCATGCGCGCGACGATTTCCTGGCCGGGGTAGCATCCCTTGGTGAAGCTGACGCCATTGATCAGATGCATGTTTGCCATCTGCGGGACGTAGGCGTCGATGGTGCTCGCTGTGATCACTGGAATCCCGGCCTGTATGTTTAACAATTCCCATACATTTGCGCCAACCGGTGTGGCATGCACATCGAGGGCCTGCCATAGCTTTTTCATGGCTTCGAGCAGGCCGTAGATTTCATACCGGGGGACGACACCGGCGACCCGGACGATGGTGTAATCTTTGTATTCAATAGACACATCAACGTTATCAGGTAAGTCGCCTGTAATATCACCCAGGTGTTCAATCATTTTGTTACCGCTTGCGCCGATGCCCATCAGTGCATCGCTGGCATCTTCCAGGGTCACCTTTGAGCGCAGTACAAACATGCGCAATCTGCTCAGCACTGCTTCAAGCAGCTCGTAGGGCAATACCAGGTAATAAGTCTGTTCGCGCCTGAAGATGCGGAAATTGCACAGCATTCTGCCCTTGGGCGTGCACAGGGCGCTGAGCTGGCTGTGTGCTTCATCGACCTGGTTAATATCATTGGTGAACTGTGCTTGCAGGAACTCGGCTGCGTCTTCGCCGTAAGCCGCAATAATGCCGAAATGCGACAGGTCGCAGAACAGATCGCCGGTGTGCGCGATTTTACGTTCTCGATCAGGGTTGCCGAATGTCGCTACACAATCGTGTTCAAATTCAGCACCGGCGTTTCGCAGGAAATCTTTCCACTCACTTTTCATGGTTATCCACTTTGGTCTGTTTACGCTATCTTAATCAAACATCGAGACTAATTCATTACAGAATATGTATGGATTTGTCTTGCCTGACCCGCATCCAGCATATTAGACTGACCGCACCCAGAAGCGTTCGCATTATAGTATCTAACAACGTGCCTGAAGGCAGTCCGGAACAATAATAAAGGATACACTTTGACTGATAATAGACCGGTCTATCTCAACCTGTTCAAGATCCGCCTGCCAACCACGGGTATTGTCTCTTTTGCACATCGTATATCCGGGGTTTTCCTGTTTCTGGCAATACCCTTTTCTATTTACCTGCTCGATCTTTCCGTCAGTTCAGCGCAGGGATTCGAGCACAGCATGCAGTTGCTGCAACGACCCGTTCTGCAGGTTATTCTGCTGATACTGGCATGGGCTTTAGTGCATCATTTTCTCGCAGGGATTCGATATCTGTTGCTGGATTTCGATATTGGTATCGGCAAAGCCGGCTCAAATATGTCTGCATGGGCAGTCATCGTTATCGAAGTCTGTATTATGGCTGTTTATGTCTGGGCTGTGATGCTATGAGCAGTGTCTATGTATTGCACGGCCTCAGGCCCTGGCTGATTCAACGTGTCAGTGCAGTCTATATTGCATTATTTGTTGTCTATATCATTTTCTCGCTCGCGGCGGCACAGGATGTCAGTTACCAGCACTGGCATGACTGGTTATTTCATCCGCTAAATACGATTGCTGCCGGTCTGTTTGTGATCGCGTTGCTGTTGCATGCATGGATCGGTATGCGCGACATCATTCTGGATTACGTGCATAACACCTTGATTCGAATGATCGCCTTTACCCTGGTGATCGTCATACTGATAAGCAGCGGAATCTGGAGCGTAAAAATCCTGCTGCTGACCCTGACACTGTGAGCGGCACTTGATTATGTCTGATATACCCAGAAGACAGTTTGATTCACTGATCATAGGCGCCGGTGGCGGCGGCCTGCGTGCCGCGCTGCAGCTGTCCAATGCCGATGCCAGCGTCGCAGTGGTGTCAAAAGTATTTCCTACGCGTTCGCATACCGTTGCGGCCCAGGGTGGAATGAATGCAGCCCTGGCCAATGTGTTGCCGGATAACTGGCACTGGCACATGTTTGATACCGTCAAGGGCAGTGATTACCTGGGGGACCAGGACGCCATTGAATACATGTGCCGCTCCGCGCCCAGGGCGGTTTATGAACTGGAGCACTTTGGCGTGCCTTTTTCACGCCTGGAAAACGGCACCATTTACCAGCGGCCATTTGGCGGCCAGAGCCAGAATTTCGGCGGCGACCAGGCGGCCCGCACCTGTGCCGCGGCTGACCGCACCGGCCACGCCATTCTTCATAGCCTGTATCAACAAAACATACGGGCGAAAACACATTTCTTTGATGAATATTTTGCAGTCGACCTGCTAAAAGATGAGCAGGGTTACGTACTGGGTGCGCTGGCATTCAATATTCACAATGGTGAAGCGGTTGTGATCGAAGCAAAAACCACTTTGCTGGCCACCGGGGGTGCTGGGCAGTTATTCAGAACAAGCACCAATGCATTGATCAATACCGGTGACGGTATGAGCATGGCGTTGCGTGCCGGTGTGCCATTGCAGGATATGGAATTCTTTCAGTTTCATCCAACGGGTATCGCCGGCCACGGCATGCTGATTACCGAAGGTGCGCGTGGAGAAGGCGGTTACCTGGTCAATGCGGATGGCGAACGTCTGATGGAGCGCTATGCACCCAAGGCAAAAGACCTTGCCAGCCGCGATGTCGTGAGCCGTGCAATCGCAACCGAGGTGCGTGAGGGCAGAGGCTGCGGTCCAAACAAAGACCATGTCATGCTCAAGCTGGACCACCTGGGTGAAGAGGTCATCCAGAAGCGTCTCCCCGGTATTCGACAGACCTGTATTACTTTCCTGGGCCTTGATCCGGCTGAGTCGCCAATCCCGGTTTTCCCGACCGCCCATTACACCATGGGCGGTATACCCACGAACCGTGATGGCCAGGTCGTTGTCCCGGTAAAAGACACACCGGAAGAGCCTGTTCCGGGTCTGTATGCAGCCGGTGAGTGTGCCTGTGTATCGGTGCATGGCGCCAACCGCCTTGGCGGCAACTCCTTGCTGGATATCCTGGTATTCGGCCGTGCCGCTGCCAACCATATCATCGAATACCTGGCGGAGAACCGCTATCACCGTCCAATGGACAGTGGCAGCCTTGAATCTGCGATGAATCGAATGCAACGCTGGGACAACACCGGAAACGGAGAGGGCGAGTCCGTGAGCGTACTTCGCGATGAACTCAAGGCAGTCATGGAAGACCATTGCAGTGTGTTCCGTAATGAAGAGGTATTGAGAGAAGGCGTGGTAAAAGTTGAACATCTTGTCGAACGCTTCAAACATGCGCGTATTGCCGACCAGAGCTCGGTGTTTAATACAGCCCGTGTAGAAGCACTGGAACTCGAGAACCTGTTCGGCGTTGCACTGGCCACGATACATTCTGCTGCTGCGCGCAATGAAAGCCGCGGCGCGCATTCAAGAACAGACTACACTGAACGTGATGATATTAACTGGATGCGCCACAGCCTGTATTCGCTGGAAGCCGGCGTTGATTACAAGCCGGTACGTACGAAACCTATCAGTGTTGACAGTTTTCCACCGAAGGCTAGAGTCTATTAAGGCAGTGAATAACGAATAATGAATAATGAACAGTGAGTAGCCTGGATTAGCGAAGCGTAATCCGGGTTGTCCAGCTAACAGTGAATAGTGAATAGTGAATAGTGATTTTAAATACCATCATAC
>DAOWLL010000550.1 GCA_030641945.1 Gammaproteobacteria bacterium
CTATTAATTATTGAACCAGGGTATCAATCTGAATATTGACCAGCTCTGTTTGTGATACATCTTTAACATTGAACTGACCGATGTAATCGCCGGCTTTTGCTATTGCACTACCCGTGGTGGTCACACGCGCAGACACAACAACATTGCCAAATGCGCTCATGCTCATGCCTTCCATCATAGCCATGCTGTCATCAAGCGTAACCGTTGCAGGCAACTGCTGCAGTGTCAGCCGCTGAGCGGCTAATGGCATCTTCGGGCCGGCAGCCGCCTTGGCATAAACAAACACGGTGTCGCCCGTACTAAAACGTGAGCGCACATCATTACTGATATCAACCTTGACCTGCAGGCTTGCTCCGCCTGCTGCTACATCTACCGGCGCTGCCGTGGCGCCCAGTATCTCATCGGTTGCCGGCACGTCTTCACCGGCCGCGACCAGCGCGTTCCTGGCTTTGTCTATATACAACCGAAGCGAACGCTCAACTTCAGGATCTTTTTTCCCCTGTTCTGATAGCCGCGACAGGTGTTCAATACTGTTGCGGTAATTGCCCGCCTGGTATTCAGCAACGCCGGCAAACCACAATACATTCAAATTATCCGGTTCCAACTCGAGTGCGCGCATCACCAGCGCCCTGGCTTCCGGGGTGAAACGCTGATTATTGCCCAGTGCCATCGATTCAGACTGTTCAATCATTATCTGTGCATTTGGACCCATTTTTACCGCCTGCTCAAATGCTTTGACAGACATCATGTACTGGCCAAGATGCTTGTAAGCACGCCCCAGCATGGCCCAGTCTTCCTGGCTGCCGCCTTTTTGCTGTAGACGCTCGGACAGCGAACGCGTCATATCTTCAAGTGACCCTGCTTTCCCTGGCTGCTGAGCCTGAGCCTGAGTTTGCGCCTGACCCTGCGTGTGCTGCATCTCAGTGCTGGCATGCATGCCCAGCTTCATGTAAACCAGCAACGCAACCATGGGCAGGAACACGGATATCATTACGGCAAGCCCAGGCTGGCGCTTGACCTGCTTGGCATAATGGATCGATGCTGTTTCTCTGCTTTCAGCAGGGATGTCCTGCAGCAGCTCGCGGTCAATTTCCTGCCTGGCGAGCTGGTACTGTTCATGCTCGATGCGGCCTTCGCCAAGATCCGCCTCAAGCTCGGCAAGCTTGTCATCATAAAGCCCGAGGTTGCTGTCCTTGTATGCGATGGCAGCTGAATTCCTCGCCCGCAATAACGGGTAGATCACAATAACGACCGCCACCAGCAGCATCAACAGTAACAGTACCCAGAAAAGAATATTCATCAGTCCTTGTTGTCCTCGGTCTTGATCATGGCCTGTGCTTCTGACTGCAATGCTTTAAGACGTTCGACTTCTTCACTGGAGATTTCAGCTACAGCGGCCTGTTTTTGCCGCCTGATGATACGAACCACAAAAAAGAACCCGGCAATCAGGGCGAAGGCGGGGCCAAACCAAAGCAGCCAGGTCATGGGTTTTAGCGGCGGGCTGTAGAGCATGAAATCGCCGTAACGCTCGGCCATGTATTCCCTTACTTCGCTTTTCGTTTTACCGGATTTAACCAACTCATACGTCTTGCGACGCATATCCTGCGCCAGTTCGGCATTAGATTCGGCGATACTCTGATTCTGACACACCAGGCAACGCAACTCTTCGATCAGGGTCTTGTAAGTGTCTTCCTGGGTAGGATCATCAAATTGATAGACCTCGATATTTGCAAAGCTCGCCCAGCTTGCAAACATGAGTGACAGTAAAAAAAATAAACGACTCATAATGCTCCGGTATCAAAATGTCGGGCAAATTTTTTCTGCCAGACTGTTTCGTTGAGCGCGCCCTTGTGTTTCGCCCGGATGATGCCATCCGCATCGATGAGGAATGTCTCTGGCGCCGCATACACGCCCCAGTCCATCA
>DAOWLL010000553.1 GCA_030641945.1 Gammaproteobacteria bacterium
AGCAGGCTGGATAGCCTCGCTGGCCAGCGATGTGTTTCCAGCATCGATGAGAACACAGGCTTCAGGGACATCAGGCAGCGCCGGATGTTACGGATTTCGCCTCTGGCAATAAGCTTACCTGCAGGTTGTTAATACGCCTTGAGCTTGAACTGATAATTTTGAACTGGTAGTTATCGATGATGACTTCCTCACCACGTTCCGGCATGTGGCCAAGCTCATTCAATATCAAACCCGCCACGGTATCGAATTGATTATTACTGAACTGCGTGTTGAAGAAGGCGTTGAACTCTGTAATCGGTGTTACGCCTTTCAAGGTATAGCGGTTGAAACCATGCCGGTGAATATTGATGGCATCAGCCGCGTCATGCTCATCATCTATTTCTCCAACGATTTGTTCCAGCACATCCTCGATAGTAACCAGACCGGCAACGCCGCTGTATTCATCGATTACCACGGCCATATGGTTACGGCTTGAACGGAAATCTTTCAGCAACACATTTAAGCGCTTGCTCTCCGGTACGAATACAGCTGGACGGAGTATGTCCTTCAACTCGAATGACTTTCTGCTGACCTCATCACTGTAATGCGCGAGATCTTTTGCCAGTAATATACCGACAATCTCATCAAGACTTTCATCGATGACAGGAAAACGCGAATGCCCTGATGACGATACGATAGACAACATTTTTTCTATGCTCTGATCTTGCTGGATAACCACCACATGAGAACGCGGCACCATGATATCTCTTACCCGCATCTCTGAGACCTGGAATACACCTTCAATCATGATCAGCGCATCCATATCGATCAGGCCTTTCTGCTGGCTTTCCCTGAGAGATTCCAGCAGCATGGTGCGCTCATCTTTTTTCTTAAAGATGGCCGATAAAAGTTGTTTAAACAAAGAAGGTTTATTCTGCGGGATATTCATAGATTATTATTGCTGTTATTCAGCTGTTTGCTGCAATGCGTTTTCCAGGTAAGGATTGTCGAAACCAAGCTGATTGAGAATGCTGATTTCCAGCGCTTCCATATCATCCGCCTGTGCTTCATCAATATGGTCATAACCCTGCAGATGCAACATGCCATGCACAACCATATGCGCCCAGTGCGCCTGTGCCGATTTATGCTGCTGTCTCGCCTCTGAGTTAATCACAGCTGCGCATAAGGCGAGATCACCCAGTATTTTCAGGTCAACTTCGTCGGGTAATTGCATCGGGAATGAAAGCACATTGGTCGGCCTGTTCCTGCCGCGCCATGTATTATTGAGTTCGCGCATTTCATCACTACTGACAATCTGCACGCTGGTGACAAGCTGATCGTCACTCAAGCAGGCCTTTTCAGCCCACTGCTGCACCAGTGCCGCGTCAGGTAAGTCCTGCTCTTCTGAATCGAGGTTTTCTGAAACAGACATTTCAATGCTTACCGGCATCAAATGGGATCATCCTTCTCATAGACAGCCACAATTTTCTTCACCAGCGGATGGCGTACAACATCAGCTGCTGCAAACTGTGTAATACCGATACCCTCAACATCTTTTAACAACAGCATGCTGTGGCGCAAACCGGACATTTTGTCGCGCGGCAGATCCACCTGGGTAATGTCTCCGGTAACAACAGCCCTGGAGCCAAAACCGATTCGCGTCAGAAACATCTTCATCTGGTCTATGGTGGTATTCTGCGCTTCATCAAGAATAATGAAGGAATCGTTCAGGGTGCGACCGCGCATATAAGCAAGCGGCGCTATTTCAATGACATTGCGCTCGATCAGTTTCGCCACTTTCTGAAAGCCCATCATTTCATAAAGCGCGTCGTACATCGGGCGCAAATAGGGATCGATTTTTTGCGCCAGGTCGCCGGGCAGGAAGCCCAGGCGCTCACCTGCCTCGACTGCCGGACGCACCAGCACCAGGCG
>DAOWLL010000539.1 GCA_030641945.1 Gammaproteobacteria bacterium
GTATACACCTGGCTTGACTTCCTGAGGTGTTGAACTGCCGCCTTCTGGCAACGCTTCAAGAAGCATTTCTTTCGTATAAATTGCATCGTGGCGGTCCGTAAATGATAGTTCGTAATTGTCACCCAAAACAATTGCCTCAGTCGGGCAGGCATCCTCGCAATAGCCACAGTAAATGCAGCGCAGCATATTTATCTCGTAGGTGCTGGCGTAGCGTTCGCCCGGAGAGAAGCGCGCTGCATCTGTGTTCTCAGCCGATTCAACGAAGATCGCATCGGACGGGCATGCCGCGGCACACAAAGAGCATCCGATGCATTTCTCCAAACCATTATCATAGCGGTGAAGAGAGTGACGTCCTTTGAAGCGCCGGTATACCGGTCGTCTCTGATCCGGATATTGGATTGTTACTGGCTTGTTAAACATCTCGCGCCAGGTGGTATACAAACCGCGAGCAAGCTCAATCGCAAACATTACCTACCTCCAAAAAGGGTGCTGTGCAACCAAATAGGCATAAGGTCTAACGGATGACCCCCGGGAACAGGATAATAAAGGCACCCGTTAATAATACGTTCAACACAGCTAATGGCAGCATGATCTTCCAACCAAATGCCATTAAGCGGTCATAGCGAAAACGCGGCCAGGTTGCGCGCACCCAAATAATGCCGAATACTAGAATGAACACTTTTATAAAAAGGTAGACCGGTCCCAGCCAGGGTATTTGATCCACGAAGGGACCAAGATAGCCGCCCAGGAAAAAAGTGGCTGCAAGAACGGCAACAACTATCATTTTTATATACTCGGTCATCATGAACAACGCGAATTTCATACCAGAATACTCAGTGTGATAGCCAGCGACTAATTCCTGTTCAGCCTCAGGCAGGTCGAACGGAACGCGGTTAATTTCTGCTAAGGTGGCGATCAAGAAGATAATAAAACCAATTGGTTGATAGATGAAAAACCAGCCCATGCGTCCCTGGGCGTTCACAATTTCGTTAACGCTCATTGAGCTGGCTAATAAAATGGGACCAATAAAGGCTAAACCCAGAGCGAGTTCATAGCTGATCACTTGAGCCGTGGCACGAATACCACCCATCATGGCGTATTTGTTATTCGATGCCCAGCCTGCCAGTACCATTCCATATACAGTAATGGATGTTACTGCGGTAAGGTAAAGAATGCCCACATTGAGATCTCCAGCGATGGAGAGCGTGATTTCTCGTCCAAACAGGTTTACTGTACCGCCAAACGGCACCACTGCCAGGATGGTCAGGGCTGGAAGAACGGTAATAACAGGGGCAAGGATAAATAACCGCTTGTCTGCCTTGGCGGGGATCAGTTCTTCTTTAAAGATCAGCTTCACACCGTCGGCAACAGGTTGCAGTAAACCTTTGGGTCCAGCGCGATTTGGGCCATAACGGACCTGCATGCGAGCCAGGACTTTGCGTTCGAGGTAGGTCGTATATGCAAAGCCGATAAGTAAAATCAGTAGCATGAGGACCGCTTTGATTATCCATTCCAGTATCAGACCATATTCCATTTAATACCCTCAATGATCGTTTTAATCAAGTTGCCAGTATTGCCGTTTCCTTTTATGCAAGCAGTCAATATTTGTTATTCTGTACGCCTGATCTCAACAGGCGTCGGTTTGTCTATCGGAATTCCGAAACTGCGCGGCACGAGTACAACCCGCTCGGGAAGTTCCTGGTCTAAACGAGCCTGTACCACAACAGTTTGCCCCGCGGTTACCCTATCAGGCGAGTCGGGCTCGAGGTCGGTGTCACGCAGCGCCTTCAGGGCCTCTCGGACCCAGCGCATGCGGGCATCGATCACCAGCAGGCCCTGGCGCAGGCTGAGGTAGTTGAGCAATCCGCCCATGGAGTCGTCCTTCAGACCGGCGAGGTTCTGCTCCGATTCCCGGTAGTCGCGCAGGATCTCCTTCAGATCGGACTCGAAGGCTTCCAGAA
>DAOWLL010000378.1 GCA_030641945.1 Gammaproteobacteria bacterium
CACCTTCACCAACCATGGTGACGGCTTCCAGTAGATAGGGCATGAGTATTCGATTGACCAGGAAACCCGGAGAGCTTTTGACCGGCAAAGGCAACTTGCTGATATTACGACCAAACGCCAGCGCTTTCTGCACCACTTCTTCGTCAGTTTCATTACCGCGAATGATTTCAACCAGGGGCATCATGGCGACCGGATTGAAGAAATGCAGTCCTACCAGCCGGCCCGGCTTGTTCAATGATGAACTCAGGTCCTCGAGCTTGATGCTGGAGGTATTGGTGGCGAGAATCGCATCCGGCTTCATGCGGGGTTCGATCTCCTGGTACAAGGCGCGTTTGACATCGACGTCCTCAAAGATCGCCTCGATGATGATATCGGCGCGACTGACGCCCAGGCCTTTATGGTCCGGCATCAGGCGATCGCCCGCTGCAACAATGGCGCGACGGTCACGCTTGTATTTTTTCTTGAACGCAGACTGTGCACGCTTGAACGTCTGTGCCAGACGCGATGGTTCCTGGTCCTGTACTGTTACGCTGTAACCCTGGATAGCACACCATGATGCAATATCGCCACCCATGATACCACCGCCAATAACATGGACATGTGTAGGTTTGAACTCAACCTGCTTACCCTGGTTTTTCAGCTTTTCCTGCAAAAAGTAAACACGCAGAAGATTGCGCGCGGTGTCCGTTGTGGCGAGCTTCGCTACAGAGTTCGCTTCCTCCCTGAGCATACGTTTCGGATGGTCAGCATATCTTTGCCATATATTTATCAGGTTATAAGGCGCAGGATAGTGCGCTTGTTTAGCTTTTCGCGACACCTGTTTACGCATCTGCTGCGCTACCAGCGGACGTAGTATACGGTTGTTGAGTAAGCGTTGGACAAATGGCGGACGTTTACGTTTGGGTGCTTCAAGAGCAAAGCTTATTGCTGCCTGCCTGAGCTGACGATCAGGTACGCACTCGTCGATAAGACCGATCTTTTTGGCTGTTCTGGATGGCAACGCACGGCCGGTAAGCATGATGTCCATCGCAGGAAGTGGCCCGCAACGCTGGATGGAACGCGCAGTACCGCCATAACCGGGATGAATGCCGAGCTTGATTTCAGGCAGCCCCAGGCGAGTGGATGAATTATCCGCTGCAACAATATAATTACAGGCCAGTGACAGCTCCATGCCGCCGCCAAGACACATACCGTTGACCATGCTCACTGTAGGGCAGGGTAATGCCTCCAGCTTGTCCATAATCTCGTGTCCACGATTAATAAACGGTTGCGACTGAGAAATATCATCGAACTCAAGAAACTCATTGATATCAGCGCCAAAGATGAAACTACCTTTCTTGCCTGAATAAATGATCACAGCCTGAGGCAAACTTTTTGCCAGCTCATCAAGCGCATGCCTGAGTTCTTCCAGTACAGCGCTGGCTAACAGATTCACTTTTGAATCCGCCATATCCAGATGCAGCCATGCAATATTGTGATCGTCGTATTCCAGTTTCCAGTGCAAGTAATTGCTGGCTGAATCCATGCTCATTATGCTGCCTCGTTCTGTGGAGATTCATTACTGACATTTTCAATTAACATGGCGCCGCCCTGGCCGCCGCCAATACAGAGACTTGCCATACCGCGTTTGGCGTTATTGCGCTGCAATACTTTTGCCAGGTGCAGCACGATGCGTGCACCACTGGCGCCAACCGGATGTCCGATGCTGACACCGCCGCCATCCACATTGAGTCGGTCATGCGGTATTTCGCCCAGGGCTTTGTCATGGCCTAAATGCGTGTTGCAGTAGTCATCATCTTTCCACGCTTCAACACAGCCCAGTACCTGGGTCGCGAATGCTTCATTGATCTCCCAGTAATCAATATCATTGATGGCCAATTGATGCCGGCTCATGATCGGGCTCATTGCATGTACCGGACCCATCCCCATCACAGCAGGGTCAAGACCCGCCCACTGGGTATCAACGATTTTCGCCAGCACTGGCAAATTGTATTTTTTAACAGCGTCTTCACTGGCAAGTAATACCAGCGTTGCACCGTCGGTAATCTGGGCGCTGTTGCCGGCAGTCACACTGCCGTACTTACGATCAAAAACCGGGCGCAGCTTGGCCAGCTTTTCGACGCTCGAGTCAGACCTTACGCCATCATCATGATCATAAAATTTGCCATTGCTATCATATAAGGTTTCGATTTCATCAAGGTGACCAGCTGCATGTGCAGCCGCCAGGCGATGATGGCTGTCAACGGCAAAGCTGTCCATCTGCCTGCGGGTAATACCGAAGTTGGCGGCAATGTTTTCCGCAGTCTGCCCCATATTGAGACCAACAACCGGGTCTGTCAGACCCCGTACAAGCGCTATAATCGGTTTCAAAAAACCAGGGCGAAACTTTGCGAAGGTATTCAGCTTCTGACCGAATGATTTCGCCAGCATCAAATCACCCATCCAGTTAACCATGGATTTGTTATATAGCAGTGGTGCGCGGCTCATGGCTTCAACACCACCAGCGAGTATCAGCTCAGCCCGGCCACTGGCTATGTTATGAAATGCAGAATCAATCGATTGCATACCAGAGGCACAGTTTCTTTGTACTGTCCAGGCAGGCACTGTTTGCGGCACACCCAGCCTTAATGCAATAACGCGGCCTATATTGGTTTCGTCTTCACTGGGCATGACGCAGCCTATAATGACTTCATCCAGTTCACCCAGATCAAAGTTATGGCGCATCAGCAATGCACGCCCGGCAGTCACTGCAAGCTCACTGGCGCTGAACGGCCCCGGTTTACCCCGCGCCTTCAACTGCGGTGTACGGCTGCCATCAACGATATATACATCTCTGCGATTATTCATTTCCATTTACCATTGTTCATTATTCGTTATTCACTGTTCACTATTAACCGCTACATCTCCCCGGATTCCGTTACACTCCATCCAGGCTACACTCCGCTCATTATTC
>DAOWLL010000542.1 GCA_030641945.1 Gammaproteobacteria bacterium
ATCTGTTTCCGGCTTGATTACACTGAGGTCATCGGAAGCGGCGCAAAGATATTCGATCTCAAAATCCGCTTCCCGCAAGGTTTGTTCAAAACTCCCCAGATCCTCGAATGCCACATGGGTGATGGCACATGCTTTTTTACTGCCACCGCTCCCTGACTCGGTTTTCTTTGTTGTCATCTATAACTCCGCGTAGAATACGGCCTTCCATTGAATGCCGATCAGTCACGAATATTAAATCATCACCATGTCAAAAGCGCTACATACGACACACATTAAAAGCCTGCCGTTACTGCACAAGGGCAAGGTCCGCGATATCTACGATATTGATGACAGGCATATGCTGATTGTGACAACCGATCGCATATCCGCGTTCGATGTGGTCATGCCGAGCGCAATCCCCGGCAAAGGCACGGTACTTAACCAGGTCACCCGTTTCTGGATGGAAAAACTGGCACACATTATCCCCAACCACCTCAGCGACATGCCGCTCGAGCAAGTGCTGCCCGATGCCGACGAGCGCGCCGAAGTGGAAGACCACACCATGATCGTCAAAAAACTCAAGGCGCTGCCGGTAGAGGCCATCGTGCGCGGCTATCTGATCGGCTCCGGCTGGAAGGACTATCAGCAAACGGGCGCTGTCTGCGGCATCGAACTGCCAGCGGGACTCAAGATCGCTGACCGCTTGCCCAAAGTCATCTATACACCTTCGACCAAGGCCAGCGTCGGCGCTCATGATGAAAACATCGATTTCGCTGAGTCCGAGGCATTACTGGGTGCAGATATGGCCAGGCAGGTACGTGATGCCAGCCTGCAGCTCTACAAGGAAGCTGCCGAATATGCGCAAGAACGTGGTATTATCATTGCAGACACCAAATTTGAATTTGGTCTAGATGATAACGGCAGCCTGACTCTGATCGATGAAGTGCTGACGCCGGATTCATCGCGTTTCTGGCCTGCTAACCAGTATCAGCCTGGTACCAGTCCGGTCAGTTTTGACAAGCAGTTCGTGCGTGATTATCTTGAAACACTGGACTGGAACAAAACTGCACCCGGACCGGAGCTGCCCGACGAAATTGTGACAAAAACAGCCGAAAAATATCAACAAGCGAAAGCCTTGCTGACAGCGTAAGGCGTTGCTTATGGAGCAAATCCAATGCAAGGCGTTTTTATCACAGGCACCGACACCGGTGTAGGCAAAACACAAATTGGTGTTTTATTGGCGAAAGCCCTGTCCAGGAAAAACATTAAGGTCATCCCGCGTAAACCCGTTGAATCCGGTTGCAAAATCATAGGTAGCACACTAATACCCGCCGATGCACTGGCCCTGAAACAGGCTGCCGGCTATAAAGGCGAACTCAGGGAGGTTTGCCCCTATCGATTCGCACCACCGGTATCGCCAGTACGTGCTGCACAAATGGCCAATAAGGCGCTGACAACCGAACAACTGGTAAAAGCCTGCCAGCATGAAGATGGCCATGGCTTTACCCTGGTCGAAGGTGCCGGTGGTCTATATTCCCCAATGTCGGAGGACGGCCTGAATGCTGATCTTGCGATGGCACTCAAACTCCCGGTCCTGCTCGTTGCCGAAGATAAACTTGGCGTGTTGAATCAGGTGTTATTGAATGCCGAGGCACTCGATATGTGCGGACTTAGCCTCGTCGGCATAGTACTCAATAATCCGAACAACAGTCGTGACAGGTACATGGATAATGCAGCAGACATAAAAGCGAGACTCGATTGCGCCGTATTCAAGCAGAATTACTGCGGCAACATATCCGATGACCTGGTTAGTAAAGTTATTGCTGTGCAAACCAGTCCTGTTTCAGAACTGCTTGTTTTATAGCAACCTACATCGATCTGCTTAACTGTAATCGCTAGCCCGCATTTCTCACCAGGATTTCGGATTCAGGTGCATCTGTAGTGTTTCTGAGTGCACGTCTGGACTGAAAAGC
>DAOWLL010000461.1 GCA_030641945.1 Gammaproteobacteria bacterium
GGACAGCGCCGCGCCGCAGTATAAAGTGGTGTTCTCACTCCGGGAGGATTATGTGTTTCGGCTCGACGGCCTGCTGCCCATCATGCCAGCGGTCATGCGCAACCGGCTGGCGCTCCATCCCCTGGAAAGTGAACGCGCCCTTGAGGTAATTCTCGGCGCCGGAGGCCATTGGGTGACGGAGGATGTGGCCCGTTGCATCGTCGCCGCGGTAGCGGGAAAGGAACAGGAAGCGCAGGAACCCGCTGCCGCGGCGGTGGAAATCGAACCCGCCTACCTGAGCGTCATGTGCCACGAACTCTTCCGGCGCATGCAGATTCTGGGCATTCCCTCCATTACCCAAAAACTGGTTGCCAGCGAGCAGAGCAACATCCTCGATGGCCTTTATGAGCGCAGCTTCGAAGGGCTGGCCGCCC
Organism: Gammaproteobacteria bacterium; assembly: GCA_030641945.1. Lineage (GTDB taxonomy): Bacteria > Pseudomonadota > Gammaproteobacteria > SZUA-229 > SZUA-229 > JABDQW01. Next base: position 414 of record DAOWLL010000461.1, read on the forward strand.
GGACCCGGCTCTTTGTCGAAGACCACCTCCTCACTCCATCCGGCTTTCGCGCCACCCTGCCCATCAAGGATGCCAGGCGTGAAGGCGTTTCTGTCGAGGAATTGGGTAGCCTGGTCGATCGGCGCCTGCTCCGCTTTGAAGACCGCCTCGGTACCAGGCACGTCGAACTTTCCCATGACATACTCACCCCGGTGGTGCAGAGGCGTCGTGACGAACGGCGGGAAGCCCTGGCTCGTGAGGCGGAAAGAAAAAGGCAGGCGGAAATGAACGCCAAGCTCCGCCGCTCACGAATGCAGGCCGCAATCGCCTTTGCCGTTGCCCTCCTGATTACTGCCGGATTTTTCCTGTATTATTTTGGAAATATACACCCGCATGTAGTCTATTGCCGGGGCTTTTCAAAGCGATGGGGAATGCCGCAGCCGGTGGGAGAGTTGACCAGGAGTGAACAGGAGCATCGTGCCTGCTCGCTGAAGTTCACCAAACGCGGCTGGTTTGGCCCGGTGCTTTCGTTTGAGGCGGTGGACAGCCTGGGTAATTTGACACCCTATCACGAGGTAGGAACCTACTTCTCAGATTCAACAGGGCAGAGCAAAAACCTCGGCGAATGCCGTTGGGAATTTGAGTATAACCAGAATAATCAAGTGGTCAACGAAGTAGCCCGGAACCGCTTTCAACGGATGGTCTGGGGCCTTGTCTATGCCTCTCCCAAAGACGGAGATAAGCAGGTAAAGACCGCCAATGTCACTTTTGTCGGGCCTGATGGTTACCCTCAGCCCATGGGTGGAAGCCGTGCCGAATTCGTGGAGATCGAATACGATGAAAAGGGCTATGAACATCTTAGACGTTACGCAGACCGTGAGGGAAACTCCATGCCCGGTCCTGACAACGCGTATGGAATTCTCTTGGACTACGATGCTTTGGGGAGGCTGATCCGAAAGACATCGTTGGATAAGCAAGAACTCCCGATGAATGACGCATCCGGCAATGCAGGACAGGAAGTAGACTACGACGAGAGGGGTAATAGGACTGAGTGGCGGAATTTTGACAAGGATAATGAACCGACGCTTGCCGGCGGTTTCTGGAAAAGAAAATCCTCCTACGACTCCTGGGGAAGGGAGATCCAAACAAATTTTTACAATTTCCGCACGAAACCCTGTGAGAGCAAAGATGGTGCCCATATGATTAAATGGACCTACGACGAGCGGGGAAACGTCATGTCAATGGCACTCTTTGATAACTACCTTGCCCCCATCGCCCCTTATACCGAGTTGTTCGAGTTTCCCGCCCATCGGGTGAAATATGAATACGATTACCAGAATCGTAAGAAATCAATAACGTACTTTGATGAAAACAATACACCTACGAGCGGTCCGGAGGAATGGCACAGAGTTCATATCGATTACGATGATAAAGGCTTCCTTGACGAGCTCAGCTATTATGACACCAACGATTCCCCTGTAATGACTCCCAGCTTGGCTCATCGCGTGGAATACAGAGTCGATTCATACGGCCAGCCGGTTGAAGAACGTTTTTTTGATGTAAACGACCGTCATGCCCTGAACGAATCTGGGTATCATTTTTGTCGTAGAAAGTACGATCGGCGCGGCAATATCACAGAAGAGGCATATTTTGATACGAATGAACATCCCTGTGCTGATCTGACCGACGGCTCTCACCTCTATCGAAAGCGTTACGACCGGTTTGGAAAACCCTCTCTGATCGAGCTGTTCAGTCCCTCGGGGGAGCCAATGAATGGCAAAGAGGGCTGGCACCGAGAACTATCTCGCTTTAACGACTACGGCTACAAAGTCATGACCCGATGGTTTGACAAAAATGAGACACCTTGCCCTGGGCCGGATGGTGTCCACGCTAAAAGATAGGACTACGACGACCGAGGTGTTTGTTCACGCATAGGGGCATTCCGTGGGTATAATCAGCCCGCCGAAACTATAGAAGGCCTTCATGAAATACTGATGTAATACAA
>DAOWLL010000023.1 GCA_030641945.1 Gammaproteobacteria bacterium
AATCCACCCAATGAATCATTCTGTGACACAACTGCGAGATCAAGGTTGAATCCAAACCAGAAACCGACACCTGCTGTATAAAGATTTTCTTTTGCCGCATCCGATATACCATCAGCAATATTCTTCTGGGCACCAACACGCAACTGTATAAAATCAAGTAAATTAAATTCACCACCGACAGAAATATTCTGGCTTTTCAGCGCTTGAAAGCTCCCACTGGTTAATAACGCATCGTTTTCGATCAAATCAATATCTGCCCCCAATGTCAGCAAGTCAGTACGATACGCAATACCCAATCTTGCCTGGGTATCAAACGAAAGCGTAGCCGGATTACCGGCTGCATTAATAAAATTAATCTTATGAGATACCAGGTTTGTTGCTACCAGACCGATCTGTGTATGTTTAGTCAGTCCCATGACAAGGCCAATATCAAGCGTGGTGAAATCGCCAAGGTCAGTTGTATTACTGTCATCGAGCAAATCACCGAGACCGGTGTCAACAGTAGTAATCGACTCACTGATGAAGGCATTATCAACCTTGACGTATTTTGGCTTGAGTCCGACAGCTATCTTTTGACCAAAGACCTGGAAATTCCTTGCCAGGGACACGCCCAGCTCTGTTGTTAAAATACCTTCGATCACCAGGTCATACTGAGCAGGATTGTTGAAATCCGTCGTTGTGACAGTACCTGCGGCAATTGCATCAGCACGAGCACTAAAAGCAAACGCCCATTTATCTGCCGAAAAACCTGTTGAAAATGCCAGGGTTGTTTCTGGTGCAATTACATCGCCCAGCATAGACTGTGCAATACTCAGCGCTTCTGCAGCCTGTCCATTATTAAACGCTGACTGGAAGTCATCAATCTGGTCAACAAGTCCGTCATTATCATTGAGAAAAGCACCAACACCGAGCAATAACGAAAAATCTTCACGGCTTGGCTGAAATGAAAGCATGCCCGGGTTGGCGAATGGTGCAGTTGCAATATCCGCTGTTGCCACCCTGACATTACCCATACCCAGAGATCGTGCTTCGACCGAGAAAGGCACTGCATCTGCCGATCCTGAGAGGACAGCCAGAAGTGCTGCTGATAAAATTCTTTTATAATGTTTCATACGACCCCCGGGTCTCTTTATATCCGTAATACTATTGAGCATAGTGCAAAACAGGCTTTTATCTAGTTTGGATATACGGCCTGGGGCACAGACAAAATAGGATTTTCGAGTACAGATATAACATGACTGAGAACGCCAACTTATCAACCAGCTATGTCGGACTGGGCAGGAGGCTGCTGGCCATTATGTACGATCTTTTTCTGTTGCTGGCACTATTCTTTATTGCCACAGTAGTTGCCATGGTACTCAACCGGGGCACAATCGAATCCGGACAAACCCTGTATCCTTACTATGTCGCTTGCCTGGTAATAATCAGCTTCAGTTTTTATGGCTGGTTCTGGACACATGGCGGCCAGACACTGGGAATGAAAACATGGAAGATGAAGCTGCAGCAGAGCAATGGCCACTCGGTCACATGGCCGCTCGCCTTGATTCGCTTTATTACAGCGATAATTTCGTGGTCAGCTGCAGGACTTGGCCTGTTATGGTCGCTGTTTCATCCGCAGAGACGCACCTGGCATGATATTGCATCGAATTGCGTACTTGTCGATCTCAGACCTGGCAGATGATTTAGCGGTCTTCCCCAATGTATTTGGACAAGACCCAATATTTTTTTCACCACAGAGGCACAGAGTACACAGAGGTTTTTTATGTGTAATACGCATATTTCTGTTTATGCTGCTGGTATCGTTACTTTTTATGATAAGAATTGATTAACAAAACAATGCTTTTCTCTGTGTCCTCCGTGCCTCTGTGGTGAGAGGGTTTTATGCTTTTAACAAAAAAAACGATTTCCTCTGTGCCTCTGTGGTAAAGCTTTTTATCTGTTCAACCCACTGTATTTGGGGAAGTCCCGATTTAGCTATCTTATTCTTCTGATCAAAACCAAAGATATCGCAATCACCAGTATTGATGGCAAACCCGCACTCAATACCGGTGTGATGCCGTAGATAATACCCATCTGGTTTATAACCCTGTTCAGCACGTAAAAAGCAACGCCGATCATTATACCGATCAGTATGCGCCGGCCGGTTCCACCGGAGCGTGAACTCGAAGTCAGCACAAGAGGCACTGCAATCATCAGCATGCCGACACTGGTCAATGGTGTAAACATCTTCACCCAGAATGCCAGCCAGAACGAATCGGATTCCAGTTCATTCTCATCCAGGTACAGGCTGTACTGCCACAACTCGGTGGCCGACATATCCTCGGGTTCCAGGTTTAGCACATTGAACAAGTCAGTACTCACCATCGCAGGCCATGTTTCTGTCGCGTTTTGAGTAGATTTAACGCTCTCTTGTGTAATTACACTGTTGGTCACATCCTGAAGATGCCATAGTTGTTCTTTTTCGTCGTAGTGCGCCTGCCCGGCGAAAGTTGTTTTTTTCAGTCGATGCTCCGAGTCAAGCTGGTAAATAATGACATCCCTGAGCTGGACGCCCGGCAAAACAGTACCGATATATACAAAATTATCGCCATACTTTGACCATAACCCTCTTCTGTCACCTGTTAGCACCCTGCCTTCGAGCGCTTCTGCACGCATCGTCTTGGCCGCACTGATCGTTACAGGCGCAAGAAATTCCCCCAGCAGCGCAACCATCACAATAAGCACAAAACCCGCTTTGAGTACAGCAACGGTAATACGTGATATCGAAATTCCGGCAGCACGAACCACCACCAGCTCAGAAGTGGAGGCGAGCGCGCCCAGTGACAACAAGCCTCCAAGCAACATGGCTGAGGGGAAAACCTGGTAAAGAAGCTGGGGCAGGTTAAGCAGCACGAAAATTAATGCCTGCAGCGCGCCGTAATTGTTCATACCGACATGCTGAAGCTCTGAGACAAAACTGATGAATGTAAATAATGCCCCGAACACAAACAGTGACATCATGGTTCCGCCAACGATGGCGCGCGCAATATAACGATCAAGTATCAAGTGATTGTCTCATGTGTGTTTTGCAGCAGATCTGTTTTTTTTCATGATCAGGCCACTGCGCCTCAGCAAAATATATAAGGTAATAACACCAAGCACGTGCACCCACGATGTCCCTATCCAGTAAGGCACTATACCTTTTGAGATCCATGCTTTTCCCACACCAAGCAAGTTAGAGAAGATAAGGTAAAGCAGGATGCCCAGTGCAAGCTTGGAATAACGTCCGCCCCTTGGGGTGGTCTGGCTCAAAGGCAGTGCCATCATGACAATAATCAATGTTGCAACAGGCAGAGTAATGCGCCAGTCGAGTTCAGCCTTGTGTTCCGGATTATCTGAATTCCACAGCTCTTTTGTTGATAGTGCCTGTACACGCAATGGATAACTTCTGTCTTTTGGTGCCGGTATGAGCACACCATATTCAGCGTATTCTATGATCTGATAATCCGATTCACCGGGCACACCAATATAATGGTGACCTTTTTCAAATAACATGTAATCCAGCCCGGTATCATGCCTTACATTTCTCGCCGCCCGCGCCAGGTCAACATGCGTGCTGCCATCCTTGTTAAAACGCTGGAATATGTTATTCATTGTTTTTCCATCTTTGCTTATATCTTCCATGAAAATTACTGCCTCACCATCCGGAGATCGATTGAAACGCCCGGACGCAAATGTGCTGATAATACTGACGTTACGGATTTCTGAATTAATCTCAGCACGCTGCAGTGCTACCCAGGGCCGCATGTAAAGCATCATCACCAGCACCATCAGGCTAATCGGCAACGTTACCATCAACATTGAACGAAACCATTGTTTTGGCCCAATGCCGCCTGACATCATAGCGGTCATCTCACTGTCCATATACAGGCGGCTCAAAGCCAGCAACACGCCGAGAAAAAGGCTTATCGGTATTAACAGCACGATCACCTTCAATTGGCTGTTTATGAACAGGGGCAATACAGTGCCGGTCGTCAAATCACCTTGCAGAAACCATTTCAGAAATTGCACGACCTCAACGCTGATGACCACGATCAACAATACAAACAAAACGGCCAGCCAGGTTGTAATGACCTCTCTGACTATATAACGATCAATAATAGTGATACCGAAACTCATGGCCGGATTATCACATTGACTGCGTGTCATTGACCAGCATATGAGAAAAAATTCAGGGCTTTTGCATCTGAAGATAAATCAATCATGAAAAATGAAGGTGAATTTCATACAATGCCCCAATTTATTCGAATTCTTTGGAGCAAGCATGGAATATACCGTCAAGAGCGGCAGCCCGGAAAAACAGCGGATTGGCTGTGTCGTCGTCGCCGTTTATGCACCCAGAACACTGTCAGCCGCGGCCAAAACGCTCGATAAGGCCTGCGGCGGCCTGATTTCCAACCTGATCCGACGGGGCGAACTCGAAGGTGACCTGGGCGGTACTCTGCTGCTGCATAATATTGAAAATACGCTGTGTGATCGTGTCTTGCTGATTGGCTGCGGCAAGGAGAAGGAAATTGATACCCGTGCCTTCAGAAAAATTAACAGCACCATGGCAGCGACCCTCAAATCCAGCGGTACAACCGAGGTTGCATCTTACCTCACCGAGATTCCGCTCAAGCGCAGAAGCCTGAGCTGGAAAATCCAGCAGTCTATTGAAGCAATCGACGAGACACTGTACGCGTTCAATCAACTCAAATCAGAACAGATTCCACCCCGCCGGCCATTACGCAAGTTTGTTTTCAGTGTGTCGGGCCGTGGCCAGTTGACTGAAGGCGAAGCAGCTGTACGCCGGGGCATGGCAATTTCCACGGGCATCAAACTGACCAAGGACATTTCAAACCTGCCTGGCAATATCTGCACCCCTGATTACCTGGCGAAACAGGCAATCACAATGCAAAAGCAGTTGCCGAAAACCAGGGTGGCCGTGCTGGATGAAAAAGAAATCGAAAGCCTCGGCATGGGCGCTTTCATGTCTGTAACCAGGGGCAGCAGACAAGACGGAAAACTGATCGTCATTGAGTATAAGGGCAGAGACAGGAAACAGAAACCCATTGCGCTTGTCGGTAAAGGCGTTACCTTTGATTCTGGCGGCATCAGTCTTAAACCAGGCGCTGCAATGGATGAGATGAAGTATGACATGTGTGGCGCTGCCAGCGTCCTTGGCGCGGTCTCAGCCTGTGCCGAACTGCAGCTTCCAGTCAATATCGTTGGCATCATACCCACGGTAGAAAACATGCCGGATGGCATTGCCAGCAAACCCGGCGATATCGTCACCAGCATGTCAGGGCAAACCATTGAGATTCTTAATACCGATGCTGAAGGCAGGTTGATCCTGTGTGATGCGCTGACCTATGCAGAGAAATTCGATCCGGAAGTCGTCATCGATATCGCAACCCTGACCGGCGCATGTGTGGTTGCACTGGGCGCGCATCCTGCAGGCTTGCTGGGCAACCACAAGCCACTCATTCACGACTTGCTGAAAGCCGGCAAAAGCAGCGGTGACCGTTGTTGGGAACTTCCCCTGTGGGATGATTACCAGGAACAACTGGACAGTAATTTCGCAGACATAGCAAATATTGGCGGCAAGGGCGCCGGTACTATAACCGCAGCCTGCTTCCTGTCACGTTTTGCAAAAAAATACCATTGGGCGCATCTTGATATCGCCGGGGTCGCCTGGAAAGGCGGCAAGGAAAAAGGCGCAACCGGACGTCCGGTCAGTTTGCTGGTACAGTACATACTTCAACGCATAACCGATAACAAGAACTAATTCCGGTATGAGTCAGGAAACTAAGCCGCGTATTGATTTTTACAAGCTCAACAGCCAGAACAGAACCAGCATTAACAGATTCTGCTGCCAGCTCGCGGACAAGGTGGTAAAAATGGGGAATCCCGTTTTCGTCAGGACAAAAGACGAAACAGAAACTCGTCTCATGGATGACATAATGTGGACCTTCAGCGACAGCAGCTTTCTTCCACATGCCATTCAGGGAGACACTGTCGATACCGATGTTGCAGTGATCATTGGTCACAGCGCATCCGCATCAACAGCTTATCTCCTGATTAACCTGGGTGATGAATTACCCAAAAATATACAGAACTATGAACGCATCGCTGAAATAATAAATGATGCGCCTGAAAATCTTCTTCAGGGCCGTGCCCGCTACTCGGCCTATAAAAAAGATGCATATCCATTGCACTATCACGAGATAACATCCTGATAAAAATCTTATGCCAGAAAAAAACACGACCAACCTGCCTATCCTCGATGACATCATCAAACCCGGCAACTCTGACAAGGCGGTGCATCAGCCTTCAAGCAAGGTGCAGAGCTCAATGCGGTCAGATGATGAAACAAGCCAGCCATCTTCAACAGGTATTTATGCCGAAACCAGGTCACACACTGCAATTGATGAACCAGCCGGTATCCCCGAGCTCTTTACCGAAGATCAGCCAGATAAGGATGCCATTGTTCAAATGGAATCTTCGCTGCCTACCGATACAAATGAAGAATTTCCGATAGATGATGAGCCAATACAGCAAGATGCCCCTGCCGGAGCAGGACAAGCTCAACAGTCGCCCATTGATTTGCCCGATATTGATACCTTAACCGAGGAAATACTGGGCAGTATGATGCTCGAGATGGAGCAGTTGCTCAGAGAAAAAATCCAGCAAACACTGAAAAAACATTTATCAGCCGAAACCGGGTCCGACTAAGTCCGACTGCGCCCCTCTCATAGGCTATCCGCAGTGCATGCGGTATAATCCGGCGCTTTTAATCAATATCGAAGAGCGCCCTCGAAAAACCCATGGACAAGACCTACGACCCGCATGCGATTGAACAGAAGTGGTACCAGACCTGGGAACAGAACGGTTACTTCAATCCTGATGCACAAACCTGGAAACAGGGCCGGCGCAGCAGCTACTGCATCATGATCCCGCCGCCCAACGTGACCGGGCGGCTGCACATGGGGCATGCCTTTCAGGACACCATCATGGATGCCCTGATTCGCTACCATCGCATGAAGGGTGACAAAACCCTGTGGCAGGTAGGTACAGATCATGCCGGTATCGCCACCCAGATGGTTGTTGAGCGCCTGATAAATGCCGAAGGCAAGACCCGCCACGACTATGGCCGGGAAAAATTCACCGAAAGAGTCTGGGACTGGAAAGAGCATTCCGGCGGCACCATAACAAACCAGCTGCGCCGCATGGGCGCATCACTGGACTGGTCTCGTGAACGTTTCACCATGGATGAGGGCCTGTCCGCAGCTGTTAATGAAGTGTTCATTCGTCTATACGAAGAAGGCCTGATTTACCGCGGCAAGCGCCTGGTCAACTGGGACCCGGTTCTGCACACGGCAGTGTCAGATCTCGAAGTGCTGTCTACCGAAGAAAATGGCCACATGTGGCACATGCGCTATCCACGCAGCAATGGCGCCGGCCACGTTGTGGTCGCTACTACCCGCCCCGAGACCCTGCTCGGTGACTGCGCCGTTGCAGTACATCCTAACGACGAACGCTACAGCTACCTGCTGGGTGAATATCTTGATCTGCCTTTAACGGGCAGACGCATACCGGTCATTGCCGACGAGCACGTTGACCCCGAGTTTGGCACCGGTTGTGTAAAAATCACACCGGCACATGACTTCAACGATTACCAGGTCTGGCAGCGTCACAGCAGTAAAAATGAATTGCGTGAAATGATCCATGGCGGCCTGATAAACATATTCACCGTTGACGCCGCTATTCGAGATAATGAGGAAAAGGAAGGCGAGCTGTTACCTGCAAAATACATTGGCATGGACCGCTATGATGCGCGCAAACAAATCGTAGCTGACCTCGAAGCCGCCGGCCTGCTTGAGAAAATCAACGATCACAAACTGATGGTACCCAGAGGCGACCGCTCACACGCTGTGATTGAGCCCTACCTGACAGATCAATGGTACGTCAGCGTAAAGCCCCTGGCGGAACCGGCGATCAAGGCGGTAGAAATCGGCTACATCAAGTTTGTACCGGACAACTGGAAAAATACCTACTTCGAATGGATGCGCAACATTGATGACTGGTGCATCTCAAGACAGATCTGGTGGGGCCACCGCATTCCTGCCTGGTACGATGATGTCGGCAATGTCTATGTCGGTCATGATATCGACGAAGTGCGTGAGAAAAACAAGCTGCCTGCCGACTTCGTCTTGAGGCAGGACGAAGATGTCCTCGACACCTGGTTTTCATCAGCACTGTGGCCATTTTCCACCCTGGGCTGGCCCGAGAAAACACCTGAACTGGAAGACTTCTATCCGACCAATGTGCTGGTTACAGGTTTTGACATCATCTTCTTCTGGGTGGCACGCATGATCATGATGGGCCTGAAATTCATGGGCGATGTTCCCTTCCACGAGATCTATATTCATGGCCTGGTACGCGATGCCGAAGGTCAGAAGATGTCGAAATCAAAAGGCAACGTGCTTGACCCGATCGATGTCGTTGATGGCATCGAACTGGAAGACCTGGTTACCAAAAGAACCAGCGCAGTCATGCAGCCGCATTTGATCGAACGCATCGAAAAACTGACGCGCAGGACTTTCCCTGATGGTATACCCGCATTCGGCACCGATGCCCTGCGATTTACCTTTGCAGCCCTCGCAACCACCGGTCGTGACATCGTACTGGCGCCATCACGCATCGAAGGCTACCGCAACTACTGCAACAAGCTGTGGAACGCGACACGTTACGTGCTAATGCAAACCGAAGATAAAGATACCGGGATTGACAATGATGATGTCGAACTTTCACTGGCTGATCGCTGGATCGTTTCACGCTTACAGCACATAGAACAGAACATAGAAAAACACATCAAGAACTATCGCTTCGATCTTTATGCACAGGAACTGTATGCCTTTGTATGGGAAGATTATTGCGACTGGTACCTCGAGCTTTCCAAGCCCGTTTTATTCAACGAAGAAACGCCTGAGACAGCCCAGCGCGGCACACGACGCACACTGGTGCGCGTGCTCGAAACCATCCTGCGACTAAATCATCCCATCATGCCTTTTATCACTGAAGAACTCTGGCAAAAGGTTGCACCACTCGCCAGCCATGACATGAGTTCGGCTGGCGAAACCATCATGAACCAGCCATTCCCGCAAGCGGATGCGAGTAAAATTGATATTGCCGCAGAAGATGAGCTCGAGTGGGTGAAAACTTTCATCAGCGGTGTACGCAGAATTCGTTCAGAAATGGATATAGCTCCTGGCAAAGCACTACCGGTATTGCTGCAGAATGCCAGCCAGCAGGACAAGGCCACTTTCAACAGCAACCAGGCATTCATCAACTCTCTGGCAAAACTCGAGTCAACTGAATGGCTGGATAAAAGCAGTAAGGCGCCCGAATCAGCCACCGCACTGGTCGGCGAAATGCAGATCCTGATTCCCCTTGCCGGACTCATCGACAAGGAAGCCGAGCTTGCCCGCCTTGATAAAGAAATCGCAAAACTTACCGCCAACCTGGAGAAGGGACATGCCAAGCTGCAGAACTCTAATTTTGTTGATAAAGCCCCCGGAGCAGTTGTTGAAAAAGAACGCCAGCGTGTAGAGGAAATGGACAAAGCCAGAAAACAGCTTGAACAACAGGCAGAAAAGATCCGCGCACTGTAACCCCTGCTGGATATTCCAGCACTTGCGCATCAACGCACTGTCGCTGTAACCTGAAGCAATCATATATCGAACTGACGGCAACCTGATGGAAACTCCTGAAAAACAACAGCAGATAATACAAACCCACGCCGGATTGATACTGGGCATGGTTCAGTGCATTCAGAATTCTGATTTGAGGCCGCAGATGGAACAGGCACTGGCGATCTCAGAGCAAAATGGCTGGGATAAGCTCGTCGCCGCACTTCGCAAGATTTTAAATGGCAGTAGAGATGAGAATGTGCTGAATGGCCTGGATGATGAAGATGCGGTGATTGCATCAGCCATCTTGCGCGGCCTGCAAGACCCGAACACCTTGCCAAAGCCGGAAAACGCACCGGACGCCACCATGGCAGCACCGATGCTGGCAACGCTAATCAATGATGCCAGGCGCGGCGATCATAATGCGGTGATTATGCTAGGTGGCATGGCAGAGCAGATGTCCATGGCCGGCGGCGACATGGCCAACATAGGCACGATTATGAAAGACATGATCGATGGTGAACGCGATGTCGATAAGCTATGCGACAAGGTGGGCCCTCAGGGCGAATCGTTGATCGTGCAGATACTCGCCGAGCTGGGCAAGTTGGAAATTCATTAATATTAACTTAACACTAGCTATCAACATTTGATTCAACGCAGAGGCCACAAAGGCGCAAAGGTCGCAGAGAAAATATTTGTTTATGCATGAAACTCCAGACTTAGCCTGGCATATTATTAGTAGATCGGACTTTGTTTGACACATTACAAAATGGCTTTAACTTTCTCTGACAATTTACTCCATAATGTGTAGATCAAAATACCCTAAAGCAGCCATTCAAAGCTTATAGCTAAACTTCCGAGTTTGTTAAGGGTTGTCAGACACCTGCCCATAAGCATCTGCCTGCCAGTGTACTCACGGGCTCAGCGGGCAGGTGTCTGACAACCCTTAACAAAAGCGGTCATTCATCCAAACAAAACCACGCGCATTGGCGGCGCTGAATTGCATAATGTATAACCAATACCAACGCAGGCATAAAAGAGCGTATGATGATGCTAGAACAAGACAGCCAGCAAGACAGTGACTTATATAAACAGCTGGAAGTTATAAAGCAAGATTCAATATCCGCCATCAAGGAAAAAACAGCTTTACGTGATAAGAGCGTGTTGTCACGGAAAAGCAAGCAGAGCTACAGGAAGAAGAAATAACCCAGTATGAACATACACATAAAAAAGCCTTTTTTAACAGACGCAGAAAAGAGAGCACAAGACTGGGTATTAAGAGCGAAGTCGCCGAAGGTGCCATTGCCGATGAGTTGGCAAGGTTTTAACAGAAGTACTGTTAAAAAACTAATAAGGTGAAGATATATTCTTACTTACCAGCACTCAAAAGCCCGGCCGAAAGCAAGTTAACGGCCATGAATGCTCGTTCAAAAACAAAGTCAAAAACGATTCACCACAGAGGCACAGAGTACACAGAGAAAAACATTTAAGATTTA
>DAOWLL010000448.1 GCA_030641945.1 Gammaproteobacteria bacterium
AAGCAGTCATATCATCCATATGCTTCTGTTGCTGTACTGGTTTTGTCGGTAATGTTCTCGGTCGCCGCACTGCAGAGCAAGGCATATAAGCTTGCGAAAACCGATCTGTATCAACTTGCCCGTCCTTATCATGATTATCTGAATAAACGTTATGACCAAATTGAGCGGGCATTGGCAAATGAACAGCTTTACCTGGTCGTTGCGGACTATCAACAGGAAGTTCCGCGTACGATATTCTTTAATGACATAATGCACGATCCGGATCATTGGCGTAATGTCTGCTATGCCGATTATTTCGGGCTTGAAAAAATTAAAAGAAAACATAACAAAAGAAATAGCGGTCCAGGTGACCCGAAGAAGACACCGGAAGTCCCAGATCGGGGATTTCTGTAACTCAATAAATCAACAATTTATCAAATAACTGCTTATCAAATAAAGGCAATGAAAGACTCAACACCTAAGGCGATTAATCTTAAGGACTACAGACAACCCTATTACTGGGTTGATACAGTTGATCTCGTGTTTGAACTGGGAGAGGAAAATACTCGAGTGCTCTCTACCATGACGCTCAGAAAAAACAGCAGATTTCACGGGAGCTACCCGCTGATCCTTAATGGCGAGCATGTGCAACTGGAAGCGCTCAAGCTCGATGGTGTTGAGCTGGCTGCATCTGACTATGAAATAGCTGAGCAAGAGTTAACTATTCACAGCTTGCCTGACAAGTTCAATCTTGAAATTGAGACCATCATCAAGCCACAGGAAAACACCGCGCTTGAAGGCCTGTATAAATCAAGCGGCAATTTCTGTACGCAATGTGAAGCAGAAGGTTTCCGCAGAATAACCTACTATCCCGATCGTCCTGACGTGATGGCCAGGTTTACAACAACCGTTATCGCAGACAGGCAAAACTATCCGGTGCTGTTGTCCAATGGCAACCCGGTCGACCAGGGTGAATATGCGGACGGCCGACATTGGGTTAAATGGGAAGACCCTTTCAGTAAACCCTGTTACCTGTTTGCGCTTGTTGCCGGTGATCTTGGTTATATCGTGGACCATTTTACAACCATGTCAGGGCGTGATATTCAGTTGCGCATCTATGTCGAGCACCACAACATCGATCACTGCGGCCACGCAATGATCTCGTTGAAAAAGTCGATGAAATGGGACGAGCAGGTTTATGGCCGCGAATATGATCTGGATGTTTACAACATCGTTGCAGTCGATGATTTCAACATGGGCGCGATGGAAAACAAGGGGCTCAATGTTTTTAATTCCAAGTGTGTTCTGGCCAAGCAGGAAACGGCGACCGATAGTGATTATGTCAATATCGAGGGCGTGATCGCGCACGAGTATTTTCATAACTGGAGCGGTAACCGCGTAACCTGTCGTGACTGGTTCCAGTTGACGTTAAAAGAAGGGCTTACCGTTTTTCGTGATGAGCAATTCACGGCCGATATGAATGCGGCCACACCCAAGCGTATTGATGATGTCAATGTTCTACGCACCAGCCAGTTTGCAGAAGATGCCGGGCCAATGGCGCACCCGATTCAGCCTGCATCGTATCTGGAAATAAATAACTTCTACACCGTCACTGTTTATAACAAGGGTGCAGAAGTGATACGCATGATCCAGACACTTACCGGTAATGAAGGTTTCCGCAAGGGCATGGATCTTTATTTTGAGTGCAACGATGGCAAGGCGGTAACCACGGAAGAGTTTTTAAAGGCGATGGAGGAGGCCAACAATATCGATCTGAAGCAATTCAGGAACTGGTATACACAGGCAGGCACACCGGTTGTCACAGTAACTGAAAACTATGATGCTTCATCGCAGACCTATTCACTTAGCTTGCAGCAGAACACGCCTGCAACCCCCGAGCAGGAAGAAAAGCAGGCATTTCATATTCCGGTGCGCATGGGCTTGATGAATGCAAACGGTAATGACATGAATGTCCAGTTTGCCGGCAGTGCCAGCCAGACAACACATGTGCTTGACTTCAAACGGGATAACCAAACCTTCGTTTTCAACAACGTTGATCGCAAACCGGTCGCATCTCTGTTTCGTGGTTATTCGGCCCCGGTCAAGATTGAGTTTGATCGATCGAATGACGAACTCGCGTTTTGCATGGCGCATGACAGCGATGAATTCAATCGTTGGGATGCGGGCCAGCAGCTTGCAACGCGCATTATTCTACAACTGGTCGAATCAATACAGAATAATAAACAGCTTGAGGTCCCCGGGTATTTTGTCGATGCTTTCAGCAAGACACTGAACAACAGTGCGCTGGACAAATCGCTGGTCGCGCGTGCTTTGTCTTTGCCATCTATCTCCTACATTTCCGAGCGTATGGATGTGGCGGATGTGCATGCCATACACGATGCGCGTGTATTTATACACAAACAGCTTTCACAAAAACTGCAGGGGGAATGGCTGGAT
>DAOWLL010000183.1 GCA_030641945.1 Gammaproteobacteria bacterium
AGGCACCAAGCGTGAAGACGTTGAGCGTGGTCAGGTCTGCTGCAAGCCGGGCTCTGTGAACCCGCACACCAAGTTTGAGTGCGAAGTGTACGTACTGTCGAAGGATGAAGGCGGCCGTCATACGCCGTTTTTCAACAACTAACGTCGGCAGTTCTACGTGCGTACCACGGACGAGACCGGTGCCTGTGATCTGCCGGAAGGTGTGGAGATGGTAATGCCGGGTGATAATGTGAAGATGACCGTAAGCCTGATCAACCCGATTGCGATGGAAGAGGGTTTACGCTTTGCGATCCGTGAAGGTGGCCGCACCGTTGGTGCCGGCGTTGTAAGTAAGATTATTGAATAGGCGCTAGTTCAAAGGAACGAGTACGAGGTGGCGGGCCAGCTCACAACTGGCCCGTTCATGATTCCTGAAGCGGACTACTCAATACTTGATTTAGGCCAGTGGCTCAATTGGTAGAGCAGCGGTCTCCAAAACCGCAGGTTGGGGGTTCGAGTCCCTCCTGGCCTGCCAACTTTAAACGGTTCAGCAGGTAGCAATTAACGACATGGTCGCAAAGGCCGAAACAGAAGTTTCGAACAAATTAGATACTTTCAAGCTGGTGATTGCCATTGCGGCCCTGTTTGCAGGTATTGGTGGTTTCTATTACTACGCAGACGAGTCCTTGCTGTATCGAGTGTTGGGGCTGGTTGCAGTGGTGATGGTCGCTGCCGGTATTGCGTTTACAACGGCCACTGGCCATGCGATTTTATCGTTTGGCCGCGAAGCTCGCGCCGAGGTGCGCAAGGTCGTTTGGCCAACAAGACAGGAGACTGTGCAAACAACCTTAATGGTCGTAGTGGCCGTCATCATACTGGGCATCTTCCTCTGGCTGGTTGACATGATGTTGTTGAATGCAGTGCAGATGTTGACAGGGCAAGGGGGCTAGTGGTGAGTAAGCGTTGGTACGTAGTGCATGCGTATTCCGGCTTTGAGGCCAAGGTAAAAGAGTCAATGGAAGAACATATTGCTCTGGCAGGAATGCAGGATAATTTTGGTGACATTCTGATTCCGACGGAAGAAGTCGTAGAAGTCAGGGATGGCGCCAAACGTAAATCAGAAAGAAAATTCTTTCCGGGTTACGTCCTGGTTCAAATGGACATGACAGATGAAACATGGCATCTGGTAAAAGATGTGCCCAAAGTTATGGGCTTTATTGGCGGCACCAAGGACAGGCCTGCGCCGATCTCAGACAAGGAAGCGCAGCAGATTCTTGGAGCGATCCAGGAAGGTGCAGAAAAGCCGAAGCCCAAAGTTCTATACGAAGCGGGTGAGGTTGTACGCGTCACTGACGGCCCATTCAACGACTTTACCGGCGTTGTCGAAGAAGTAGATTACGAGCATAGTCGCCTCAAGGTGGCCGTGTTGATATTTGGTCGTTCTACTCCGGTAGAGCTGGATTTTGGCCAGGTAGAGAAAGGCTAATCAAACAGGCGAAGCCTGTTTGATAGTAATGAGGGGCGAGGGATGAGTGGCAAGGTATTGAACCCTGTCACTAGCAACTTGCCACTAGCAACTGAAATTTACGGGGAGCCTGGACATAAGAGCCGGGCGTTTGCACCCGGGAGTAGTATATGGCTAAAAAAGTTGACGCTTACATCAAGCTGCAGGTCAGCGCGGGTGAAGCGAATCCAAGTCCGCCTGTTGGTCCTGCACTGGGTCAGCATGGCGTCAATATCATGGAATTCTGCAAGGCATTCAATGCCAAGACCCAGAGCATGGAAAAGGGCCTGCCGGTGCCTGTCGTTATCACTGTTTACAGTGATAAAAGCTTTACGTTTATTACCAAAACACCGCCTGCTGCAATTCTTCTGATAAAGGCTGCGGGCATTAAGAGTGGCAGCGGTGAGCCGCATGTAAAGAAGGTTGGCAAAGTTAACCGTGCACAGCTGGAAGAAATAGCAACTACCAAGATGCCGGATCTGACCGCTGCCGATATGGACGCTGCGGTACGTACCATTGCAGGCACTGCGCGTAGCATGGGTATCGAAACAGAGGGTGTGAACTAATGGCCAGGCTGTGTAAAAGATTCAAGGCGATTCGCGAAAAAGTTGACAGCGACAAACAGTATCCAATCGATGAAGCATTATCGCTGATTAAAGAGCTGTCTACTGTCAAATTCAACGAATCAGTGGATATCGCTGTAAATCTTGGTATTGATCCAAAGAAAAGCGACCAGGTTGTTCGTGGCGCTACCGTGTTACCCAATGGTACGGGTAAGGACGTCCGTGTAGCCGTTTTTACAGATGGTGAAAATGCCAAGGCTGCGCAAGCCGCTGGTGCAGATATTGTTGGTATGGACGATCTGGCTGATCAGGTTAAGAAAGGCGAATTCAATTTTGATGTGGTTATCGCTTCTCCTGATGCAATGCGTGTTGTCGGTGCTCTTGGTCAGATTCTGGGCCCGCGTGGTTTGATGCCGAATCCCAAGGTGGGTACGGTAACGCCTGACGTGGCAACCGCTGTGAAAAACGCAAAATCAGGACAGGTCCGTTACCGTGCTGATAAGGCGGGCATCATTCATTGTTCAGTGGGTACTGTTAAATTTGATGTGGCTGCATTGAAAGAAAACATCGAAGGTCTAATCGCCGCTCTGGTCAAGGCCAAGCCGACAGCAGCCAAAGGCGTTTACCTGGAAAAGATTGCTGTTTCCTCGACCATGGGTCCTGGTATTACAATCGATCAGGCCAGTCTGCCCTAAGGCAGGCCGGCTAAAGAATTCGAGGTCTGTAAAGGATAGCTCTGAGAGAGATATTCTGACCCGAAGATTTGACAGCCGAGTCATCGGTGACGTCAAAGACCGCAGGTGTGTTCCGGTTATGCCGGAATGCTTAATTTCCTGCGCAGATGGTGAAGCTCTGATATCAGAGTCGCCGTATGGGAAGTCATACTTTTACCGGTATGGCTTGTTAACCTGGCTAAGGTCGTTCCGCAGGTGGATTTACATTCATGGGGAGCAGCCTGAGCTTAACTGGAGAGCTAAAGTGGCACTAAATCTTGAAGACAAGAAGTCAATTGTCGCTGAGGTATCTACAATCGCTGCCAGTGCGCATTCAGCTGTAGCTGCTGAATACCGTGGCCTTACTGTAGATGAGATGACTGAATTGCGTGCCAAGGCGCGTAATGAAGGCGTCTATCTACGGGTGGTCAAGAATTCACTGGTTAAGCGCGCTGTTGATGGTACCGAATTCGAGTGCATGCAGGATTCACTGGTGGGCCCCTTAATCATGGCCTTTTCCCAGGAAGATCCGGGTGCAGCTGCTCGACTCGTTAAGGATTTCTCAAAAGAGCACGACAAGCTCATCGCCAAAATCATTGCAATTGGCGGCGAAGTATTGCCGGCTGAACAGATCGACCGTCTGGCTAAGCTGCCTAACCGTGAGCAGGCACTTAGCCTGCTTATGGCAGTGATGAAAGCGCCGATCGAGAAATTCGTACGTACTATGAATGAGCCACACGCGAAACTTGTTCGCACTGTGGCTGCAGTACGTGACCAAAAACAGGCAAGTGCGTAGAAACCAACGCTACTTTGCAATTAATTAACTATTAAATCTGGAGAAGAATCGTGGCTGTTTCACAAGAAGAAATTCTGGAAACTATTTCCAACATGTCTGTCATGGAAGTCGTAGATCTGATTTCCGCTATGGAAGAAAAATTTGGCGTATCTGCTGCTGCTGCAGTTGCCGCAGCTCCTGCTGCTGCTGATGCAGGCGAAGCTGCTGTAGAAAAGGACGAGTTTGATGTTGTCCTTACTGGTATCGGTGAGAACAAAGTTTCTGTTATTAAGGCAGTACGTGCTATCACGGGCCAGGGTCTGAAAGACGCTAAAGATACCGTTGAAAGTGCGCCTGCAACTATTAAGGAAGCTGCTTCCAAAGGCGAAGCTGAAGAAATCAAGAAGCAACTTGAAGAAGCTGGCGCATCTGTCGAACTCAAATAGACAGAACGCTGAAGCTGGAATCTCAGCATCAGGACAGGCTGGTAGCCATTGTTTTTAAAACAAACTGGCTTCCGGCCTTTTCCTGTTTCCAGCAATAAAGGCTGAGAAAAATACATTGCTGATGAGTTGAGAATATCGACTCATCAGTGACGGAAAACCCGGTAAGGGATTCCGCTTTTTAATTTATACGCGCGATAGAGGACTTCTGATGGCATATTCTTTTACCGAGAAAAAACGTATCCGTAAGGATTTCGGTAAACGTCCACCTATACTGGATGTGCCCTACTTGCTTTCCATGCAACTTGATTCATTCAAGGGCTTTTTACAGGCTAATGTGCCGCAAAAAGAGCGTTCTGATAAGGGTCTGCATGGTGCATTTACATCTGTGTTTCCGATTGTCAGTTATTCTGGGCATGTGGAACTGCAATACGTTAATTACACTCTGGGTAAACCGGTATTTGATGTTAAAGAGTGTCAGCTGCGTGGATTAACCTATGCAGCACCATTGCGCGTTACCATGCGCCTTGCTATCTACGACAAGGAGTCTAAGAAGAAGACCACACCCAAGACCGTTAAAGAACAGGAGGTCTACATGGGTGAAATGCCGCTGATGACAGAGAATGGCACCTTCGTCATTAATGGTACCGAGCGTGTCATCGTGTCACAGCTGCACCGTTCACCGGGCGTGCTGTTCGACCACGACAAGGGAAAAACACATTCTTCAGGCAAGATTCTCTATTCTGCCCGCGTTATTCCTTATCGTGGTTCATGGCTTGATTTTGAATTTGATCCAAAAGACAGTGTGTTTGTTCGTATTGACCGCCGTCGTAAATTACCGGCGACAATATTGCTGCGTTCGCTTGGATTCAGCAACGAGCAGATCCTCGATACGTTCTTTGACAC
>DAOWLL010000258.1 GCA_030641945.1 Gammaproteobacteria bacterium
CATAACCACCGATCTTCACCGTGGTGTTGTCAAAAGTACCGAGTGTTACCGAGTGTGCTGAGACAGCTGTAAGTAGCGCAGCACTGGCCAGCCCCCCCTTGAGTATTGCTTGTTTAATCAATGTCATTTGGCGAGTCCCCTTTTGTTGGTATTCCGTCAAGATTCGCTCCTCGAGATTGATAGTGCTATTAGATCATGGTCTATGTTCCACTAAAGTCGTAGTTCCGACGATGGTCTAATTGCTTCGATATACGCCAGCACTAATTATTTATGTATTTTTCGACTGAAATATACAAGGCCAATAATGAGCAGTCCTGATTCCAGCAAAACATCTATCTATCCTGTTAAAGAAAACCTGAGCAGCAATCGAAGGCCACTGGAGAGAATGTTCGATAGAGTTATTTTAATAGGTTATGATAGGCCCTGATCAGGGGAGATATACTCTATATGTACCATTTCCAGGTTGCAGACGATCATCCATTGTTTCGCAATGCGCTTCTCGAAGTATTAAAGCAGAATTATCCTGATTCCATCGTCGGGCAGTCGGTGGATCTCGATAGCACGATTCGTGATCTTGAGCAGAATCATGATACCGATTTGCTGTTGCTGGATTTACATATGCCGGGCAGTCAGGATTTGTTTGGCCTGATTACTGTGCGCGAAAAATATTCCGGTATTCCAGTGGCAATTATCTCGGCTGATGAAAACGTCAACACTATCAGTCGCGCCATGGGTCATGGAGCAAGTGGATATATTCCCAAGTCCTGTTCACCGCAAGTCATTCACCAGGCTATTCATGCCTTGCTCGATGGTAATCGCTGGGTACCCGAGGATTATCGTAAATGCCTTTCACCAGTGACGACCGAAGAAAAGGACCTGGCGGCTAAAATCGCTATGCTGACGCCGCAACAATATCGTGTGCTCTGCTACCTGCGCGAAGGCTGGTTAAACAAGCAGATTGGATATGAGCTTGGCGTGACTGAGGCTACCATCAAGGCGCATATTACCGCCATATTCCGCAAGCTGGGAACCACCAACCGTACCCAGGCCGTGATCATGCTCAGCAAAATGTCCCTGCAAGACGAATAAAAGTCGCCTCATCATCATTTAATATTTTCCGTAATTGAACGAAAATTTGTCCTGAAAAAATAGCTCGTAGGCCAGCATAAGCGAAGCGTAGCTGGCATTTTGCGATTGTTAAAAATATATGACTAACCGCAAAGACGCAAAGGGCGCAAAGAAAAGAAATATATTATTGTTCTCAGGCTTGAATAGAATCTTGGGTAAACATTCAAACAGTATACAAACATAGCGGTTTTTAGACATATAAACCTCTGCGTCTCAGCGCCTCTGCGGTGAAATATATCTTAAAGATATACAAAACTTATCGCCGGGAACGGCAATGCATTATCCCGGCCTACAACTATAAATTATTTTCTTTGCGCACTTTGCGCCTTTGCGGTGAAATAATATTTTTGAATACGGAGAAACATTCCCGGATTTACAGAACACTTCCATGTGTTCTGCCCTACGGGCCAGCGCGAGGCTGTTCAAATTCGATCCCATCGAATTTAGTCGCTTCTCTTCATCCAGGCTACGAACCTGTCAGATCAGCCCTGGACTATTTCTCTTTAGCGCCGATAACCGTTAAAAATGCTTCTGACAGCTCTCCCCGGCCTGCCTTGTCGATGATTTCTTCTACGGTTTGCAATATTTCGGCAAGCGGGCCGGTCAGAAACACGATACCAAGCTGAAGTGTTCCGCGAATATCCGCAACAGGGTTTAGCGTATTTGGATGCTCCGGTGAAAGAAACACCAGCTGGATTTCATCAACATCATCCGGCATGGACTCACAGCCGCCGCCAGCTGCGACGTATTCAAAGAGCTCTTCTGGTGAACTCAGGGCTACAGTCTCTTCTTTGAAGTCCCTGTCTCCAGTGTTCAGGCTGAATTCGATGGTAATAGGTGCCATTCAATTCTCTCCCATGGTGTAACAGTCATATTTCCGAGGAAAACATCATAAATCAATGCTCTTGCATCAGCCATGATCTAAAGCATAAATATGATGAATAGTTGACTATCAGCCCCCTGCTGCACAAGCGCTCCACCGGGTCTTAAACAAAAGGGTCTTTCCCAAATACAGTGGGTAGAGCCATGATAACACCCTGACCACACAGGGAATATTTGTCCGCCTGCCGCTACACGGCCCCACGCAAAAGTTTAAAATCATCATACACAGATGAACACAGATATTTAGAAACTTAAAAACGCTTTCATCCGTGTTCATCTGCATTTATCTGTGGACATATATCCTGTTCCCTGCTGGCATCCAGCGGTTCAATAGCCTTACAACATGAATCCGACAGACGTAGGGTGCAATAGCAAAGCGTATTGCACCACGCTATTAATACAATCTGGTGGGTTGCAGCTTTCGCCCAATCCACCCTACGAGAACGGTAGCTTTAATAAAAGCATTCGCGTCTTTTGCGGGGGCCGTGTAGCGGCAGGCGGATCTTACCTCTGTGTTCTCTGTGTTCTCTGTGGCAATCATTTGAATTTACCCACTTGATGTGGTGAAGACTCAACAAAATAATGAAGCAGCTCTCACAGTCAACGGTTATGAGTCAAGCTTGCTGAATACAAGGTAGTAGTTTGTACGCAGCAATGTCTTGTCATCGATCAAACGAAAGCCTGCCTTTGTTATTTCATCGATGACAGCGTCCTTGCCGGCACGCACGTGACCCATCACCCAACTGGAACTGTGCTGCGGATCACGCCGGAAATCAATAATGATGAGCGTCGCACCCGCCCGGAGGGATTTACGGATCGAAGACAGCATACTGGCCGGATACTCAAAATGATGATAGGTATCGACGAGAAATGCCAGGTCGATCGAAGCGGGAGGCAACGACACATCCTTGTGGCTATTTATGACGCCTTCAACATTGGTGAAACCCTGGTCACGGGAAGATCGAAGAATGTTATCAATGAATGGCCGTGAGATATCCACTGCGTACACCCTGCCTTGCGGCCCAACCCTTTCAGCAAACAAACGGGTGAACAAACCTGTACCGGCGCCAATATCAGCCACAACCATTCCCGGCCTGACATCAGTAGCCTCTATAATAGCGAAGCGTTTGTCATAGACTTCCCTGCCCGGCCTTTCAAACGTATTGACCCATTGCTGCCAGTCTGGATTTACGTAATAACGGTTTATTCCCGGACGTACGCTCTGTTCCTCAGCGTGTGTTATAGAAACAAAAATCAGCATGCTGAAGAAACAGCAAGCCAGGGTACGCGCCGCTATTGATATTGATTGTTTCATTGTCACCTCGCCAGAAGTTACCGGTACATCAGCAGCTAAAACTTCCCTATGAGGGACATATATATCTTGCCTTTGTTCGTCCGCACAATAATAAATACAGCTTGTGAATTTCCATCACTAGCGTCACAGTCATAGCCAGCACCAGCAGTTCAAGCCAGTGTTCAATTGATACCGGCTGAACCCTGAGCACATCACTGATCCATGGTGTATACATTGCACCAATGTGTATCATTTGTGCAATCAAAGTTCCAAACAGCAATATACGATTACGCATTGGATTGTGCTTGAATATGGACAGCGTTTCTGAACGGCAATTAAATACATGCACATTCTCAAACAGCACCATTAGCAGCAAGGTACTGTTGCGCGCTTCTTCAATTGTATAGCCCCAATCCAGCAGCGTCTTGAACAGGAAAAAAGCAACAATACCTATAACCAGTGCAGAACTGATGACACGCTCGATCATCATACGGTTGAAAATCGATTCTTTGGGCGAACGTGGATGATGCCGTAGTTCATCGCCCTCGCCCGGTTCAAATGCCAGTGCAACATCCTGAATACCATTGGTGACCAGGTTAAGCCACAGCAACTGTACCGCAAGCAACGGCAAAGGAAGCCCGGTGAATAGCGCCAGTATGAACAGTACCAGTTCAGCGGCGCCTGTAGAGATCAGCAGGAATATGACCTTGCGC
>DAOWLL010000082.1 GCA_030641945.1 Gammaproteobacteria bacterium
CCACTAACAGAAAAACTTGTATTTCCTCTGCGCCTCTGCGGTTATTTTTATTATTAACACGAACAGCCGTTCAGCCAGCTGGCCGGGATAAGGCTTTTCCGTTCCCGGCATCAAGATAAACCGTTCGTGGTGAGCTTGTCGAACCATCATCCTGAGCCTGCCGAAGGGCAACGCTGCGCTTATGCAGGCCTACATGCTTTCCATTATTCATTATTCATTATTCATTATTCATTATTCGTTATTCACTATTCACTGTTCTCCGTTCACTGATATCATTGCTCACATGATTAACAACTAACACGGAGTAATACAAAGCTCGCCCATGACCAGCCGCCCTCGTCCCTCGCCACTAGCACCTCGTCCCTGTTTTTAATGCTTGCTCACATCTGGTTCGGTTTTTTTGCTGTTGCCTTTATATCCGCCATCTACCAATGGCTGGTCAACGGCCATGCCGCCATTTTCACTGAAATCATGCAGTCGACATTCGATATGGCCGCACTCAGCGTTGAGATTGCTATTGGGCTGATCGGCGTATTGTGCCTGTGGCTGGGCTTCTTTCGCATCGCAGAAATGTCCGGCCTGATTAATGTGCTGTCACGTGCACTCGAGCCGCTGTTTACCCGGCTGATGCCTGAAGTCCCCAGGGGCCATGCATCACACGGCAGCATTACCATGAATGTCGCTGCAAACATGCTGGGGCTGGACAACGCTGCCACGCCCATGGGCCTGAAAGCCATGAAGGACCTGCAGCAGCTCAACCCGAACAGGGACACCGCGAGCAATGCACAAATACTGTTCCTGGTATTGAACACCTCCTCGGTCACGCTGCTGCCGGTGACAATATTCATGTACCGGGCACAACAGGGTGCTGCCGACCCTACCGCCGTGTTTATTCCGATATTGATGGCGACCTCGGCATCGACACTGGCCGGACTCACCGCTGTCGCCTGGGTACAGCGCATCAAGTTGTTCGACAAAGTCATTCTCGCCTACCTGTTCGGTTTTGCAGTATTAATGGCAATACTGGCAACCTTGCTGCTGGCACAGCCAGCCGAGCAAATGGCTTCAACATCCAGCCTGCTGGGCAACCTCATCCTGTTCAGCATCATCATGCTGTTTCTCGGCGCCGGCTGGTGGCGCAAGATCAATGTCTACGATGCCTTTATCGATGGTGCCAAAGAAGGCTTCGATGTCGCTGTCAGGCTGATTCCTTTTCTGGTCGGCATGCTGGTGGCTATAGGCGTGTTACGAGCCAGCGGAGTGCTTGATGGTTTGATTGTGGGACTCGAATTCATGCTCTCGAGTATCGGGGTCAATACCGATTTTATACAGGCATTGCCAACAGCCTTGATGAAGCCGCTGAGCGGCAGCGGCGCCCGCGCCATGATGCTGGAGACCATGAACAACTTCGGCGTCGATTCGTTCCCGGCAACCATTTCAGCGATCATGCAGGGCAGCACCGAAACAACATTTTATGTGCTTGCCGTGTATTTCGGCAGTGTCGGCATCAGGCATGTGCGCCATGCGGTATCCTGCGCACTGATAGCCGATGCCGCAGGAATATTGACCTCCATCATTGTTGGCTACTGGTTTTTCCACTAGATTATTTGGAAGAATAGCTTCACAATATCTACCTGAATCTAAATGTACTAATAAACAAGCTCCTAGCCATGCGTCTCATCCTGATATTAATCACCAGCTTCCTTTTCACTGCCTGCTCAATGGACAAGATGCTGGTTCGCTCCTCCGTCCCCTTGATTGAAAGCGGTGTTGAAGCGCTCAATCATGAAACCGACCTTGATCTGGCGGAAGATTCCATCCCGGCCAATCTCAACATGCTCCAGGGCATGATCAAGATTGATCCGGAGAACGCCCTGCTGCATACCTACGCAGCCCAGGCATTCTATGGTCTGGCCTATGGCTTCAACGAAGACACCCAGCCCGAGCGCGCCTCAGCTTTTTACCAGCGTGGGCTCAAGCACGGCCTGACCGCGCTTGAAATCAACGGTGCAAAAAGCCTGATGGACACGCCGATTGCTGATTTTGAAAAACAGGTCAGCCGCCTCAAGAAGGGCGACGTTGCCGCCATGTTCTGGGCGGCCAGCAACTGGGCCAAGTGGGTCGACATGCACCGCGACGACCCCGAGGCCATTGCACAGCTTTCCAGGGCCACTGCATTGATGCAGCGCGTGATCGAGCTCGAAGACAGCTTTTATTATGGCGGCGCGCATATGTACTTCGGCGTCTATTACGGCAGCCGCGCGCCCGTGCTGGGTGGCAACTTTGACAAGTCGCTGCAGCATTTTGACCGTGCGCGTGAAATCACCAACAGCAAATTGCTGATTCCCGACCTGTTGCAGGCACAGTACCTTGCGCGGCAAAAGCAGGACCAGGAGGACTTTCATCACCGCCTGACAGGCATTATTAATGCCCCCGATGACCTGATGCCGGAACTTGGACTGCAAAACCAAATCGCAAAACGCAAGGCTGCCTTATTGCTGAAAAAGGAAAGTGAATGGTTTTGAGAGCGCTTTGCCTGATACTACTGCTTGCTTTCAGCGGCAGCAGTATCGCTAATACTTACGTACTAAAGTTCGCCACCCTGATGCCCACGGGCACTGCGTGGTCAAAAATCATGGATGACTGGGTCAAGGAAGTCGAACAGAAAAGCAACGGCCGTATTAAATTCAAAATGTACTCTGGCGGCGTTATGGGTGATGAGCCCGATGTGCTGCGCAAAATCCGCAAAGGCCAGCTGCATGGCGGTATGTTTACCGGCTATGGCATAGGCCGTATTTATTCTCCCGCACGCGTGCTGGAAATGCCTTTCCTGTTTAAGAATGTCGAGGAATCGGATTACGTACGCGAACAGATCATGCCTGACCTGGAAGTCGGTTTCCGCGAAAGTGGATTTGAATTGCTGGGCTGGCCTGAAGTCGGTTTTATTCATTTTTTCTCAACCAAACGCATCACCTCGGTTGATGACATAAGAAAGCTGCGCATCTGGCTATGGCAGGGTGACCCACTGGGCGAAGCATTTTTTAATGCCGCCAATATAGATCCAATACCTCTTTCCATCATCGATGTGTACACCCAACTATCTGCCAAGCACGGCAGCATTGATACTGTATACACGTCCACCTTTGGCGCCATCGCACTGCAGTGGTATTCAAAACTCAAATATGCAACACGAATCCCGCTTACCAATGCTATCGGCGGCCTTATCGTCAGCAACCGCTTCTATAACAAGCTGCCGGCAGATTTGCAGCAGTTGCTAAAGACCACCGGTACTGCAATGAGTGATGAAATACGGCTCAATGCGCGCGAAGAAAACAGAAAAAGTATTGGCATCCTGGAAAAGAATGGCATCGAGTTTATGTTCGACTGGGACGAAGTGGACATGGATGAGTTGCTCGCTATACGGGACAATGCCGCAACCTATCTCGAACAAACCGATTACATCCCGGCCAGCGTGTTTGCCAAGACAGAAAAAATGCTGGCAGATTACCGCAACCGAGCCGTCAATCAGTCGAATGACGAGCCAGAGCCAGCCCAGGTCACATCTGAACCATCAGCCCAAAGTCCAGCTCAGGACATCAGTGATTGAAAAATTCGAACAGGCCCTGGTTAAAGTTGAAAGTGTTATCGCTGCTTTCAGCCTGTTTTTACTGCTCGCCCTTTCATTATTTCAAGTCATCACCCGTAACTTCTTCGATTTCGGCTACCCTGAAATTGAAATCATTAACCGCAATCTGCTAGTTATCTGCGGCGCTATGGGTGCCGTAATCGCGACTTCAAAACTGCGGCATATTAAAATCGATGTCCTGACCTCATTCATGAGCAAACGCCAGATATCGCTGCTGCGCTGTCCACTGGCCCTGTTCTCTGCAACTGTCTGCCTGCTCCTGTGCTACTACGGCGGTATATTTGTAATGGACGAATGGGAATATGCACCTGCAAATGAGCGCTGGGCCCTGCCGTTTACCTTTATCTATCCCTTCGGCTTCGGTCTGCTCGGTCTGCACTTTCTTCTAATTTGCTTGCATACGGCAAGGCGATGATTGCAGCAGCAATACTTCTTGTTGTTATTGCCGTGATAGGTGCGCCATTATTTACGGTTATCGCTGCTGGCGGTTTGCTTGCCAGTCACAGCGCAGATATCAGTCCCGATATCCTGATCATTGAAATGAACCGGCTGGCAACGTCACCTAATATGATCGCTATTCCGCTGTTTACATTAGCAGGCGTACTGATGTCAGGCGGTGGCGCACCACAAAGACTGGTTACTTTTTACCGCGCTGCGTTCGGCTGGATGCCTGGCGGCCTTGCTATCGTCACCATTGGTTCATGCGCTTTTTTTACCGCCTATTCCGGCGCTTCCGGCGTTACCATTCTTGCACTCGGCGGACTGCTTTACCCCATTCTCAGAGGCGAAGGTTATAAAGAAAAGTTCTCCCTGGGTCTACTCACCACATCCGGTTCATTGGGGTTACTGTTTCCGCCCAGCCTGGCTATTCTCATCTACGGCATTGTGGCCGGTGTCGGCATCGAAAAAATGTTTCTTGCCGGTCTTGTACCGGGCACCTTACTGATGATCATGCTGGCCATCCACAGCATGTTACATGGCAGAAAAAGCCATGTTATTAAACACCAATTTGAATTCAACACTCTGGTCATGGCCACCAAAGGCTGCGCCTGGGACCTGCTCCTGCCTGTTGGCGTTATCACTGGCATCTTTGGCGGTTTTGTATCTATCATGGAAGCGGCTGCAGCTACAGCCGCCTACGTCATCCTTGTAGAGGTCTACATCTACCGGGAAATTGATCTGCGCACGCAGTTCTTCGGATTACTTGTTGAGACCTGCGTGCTGTTTGGCAGCCTGCTGGCCATCCTGCTGGTAGCCCTTGGACTGACCAATTTGATGATCGATGCGCAACTACCGATGAAACTGCTTGCTGCCATTGAGCAGCGCATCCACAGCCCGCTCGAGTTTTTACTGCTGCTAAACCTGTTTCTGCTTCTGGTTGGCGCGATGATGGATATTTTTTCTGCAATCATTGTCGTTGTGCCCTTGATTCTGCCTCTCGCCACACGCTACGGCATAGACCCGGTGCATCTGGGCATTATTTTTCTGGCCAACCTTGAGATCGGTTATTCAACACCACCCGTTGGTATCAACCTGTTTATTGCGAGCCAGCGTTTTGGCAAATCAATCGTCACGCTGTTCAAATCGACCTTGCCATTCCTGTTGCTGATGCTCATCTGGTTATTAATGATTACTTATATTCCAGAACTTTCTCTGTGGTGGAAGCACGAATAACCGTGTCAGCACACTCATTTCTTCTATAATCAAAGCAACAAAAACCCGTGCATTTGAATTTACATAGAGGTAATCTTGTAAAAAAACAAAGCACTGCAGTACAAGGAGTACTACTATGTCTAAACCATGGCTGAAAAGTTACCCTGAAGGCGTACCGGAAGAAATTTCAATCGATGAGTATGCATCCGTTGCAGATATCTTTGACCAGAGCGTTTGCAAGTATGAAGACCTGCCGGCCTATTCAAATTTCGGCAAGACAATTAGCTACAAAGAAGCAAGACAGTTCACTTCGCAACTGGGGGCATATCTAAAGAACGAACTCGGTCTGGAGAAAGGCACAAAAGTTGCGGTGATGATGCCCAACCTGCTGCAGAACCCTGTCGCCATATTCGGCATCCTGCGTGCAGGCATGGTCGTAGTGAACACCAACCCGCTATATACCGCAAGAGAACTCAAACACCAGATGAATGATTCAGGCGCCGAAGCCATCATTATCGTGGAAAACTTTTGTCACGTGCTGGAAGAGGTCATCGAAGAAACACCCATAAAACATGTCATCGTCACACGCATGGGTGACATGCTGCCATTCCCGAAATCAGCGATCATTAACTTTGTTGTCAAGCGCATAAAGAAAATGGTGCCCGCATACAAACTACCGGGTGCAGTACTATTCAACAAGGCATTGAAACTTGGTTTACAGCATCGCTTTGAAACCGTACCTACCAGTCATTACGACATCGCATTCCTGCAGTATACCGGCGGCACCACGGGTGTATCAAAAGGCGCCGTACTGACCAATAAGAACATGGTCGCCAATATGCAACAGGCATCGGCATGGTTCGACAACATCCTGGAAGAAGGCAAGGAAACCGTTATCACCGCACTGCCGCTGTATCACATCTTTTCTTTGACAGCGAACTGCCTGACTTTCATGAAATACGGTTCACTGAATTACCTGATCACCAACCCGCGCGACATGAAGAACTTCGTCAAGGAACTCAAGGGCGTGAAATTTACTGCAGTCACCGGTGTAAATACATTGTTCAATGGCCTGTTGAACACAGCGGGATTCAAGGATGTCGACTTTTCAAATCTGAAACTTACCCTTGGCGGCGGTATGGCTGTACAGCGTGCCGTTGCAGAACACTGGAAAAATGTAACCGGCGCACCTTTGCTTGAAGCATATGGACTAACAGAAACATCACCCGCCGCCTGTATCAACCCGACGAACCTGAAAGCCTTTAACGGCAAAATCGGCTTGCCGATATCCTCAACTGACTGTTCCATACAGGATGATGACTGGAACGAACTGGCTATCGGTGAAACCGGTGAGATATGCATACGCGGACCCCAGGTCATGCAGGGGTACTGGCAACGCCCCAAGGACACGGCTGATGTGTTAAGTGCAGATGGCTGGCTGCATACCGGTGATATTGGTTTCATGGATGAACAGGGTTATGTACAGATCGTCGATCGCAAGAAAGACATGATTCTCGTTTCAGGCTTCAATGTTTATCCCAACGAAGTGGAAAGTGTACTTGCTCATCATCCCGGCGTACTTGAAGTCGGCGTCATCGGCATGCCCGATGAAAGAAGCGGCGAAGCCGTTGCAGCGGTCGTCGTTAAAAGCGACCCGTCATTAACCGAAGACGCGCTTATCGAGTTCTGCAAGGCAGACCTGACAAACTACAAACGGCCGAGATTTATTTTCTTTACAGACGAGTTGCCCAAGACCAACGTCGGCAAGATATTAAGA
>DAOWLL010000504.1 GCA_030641945.1 Gammaproteobacteria bacterium
ATAAACAGGTGGGAGATGCCGTTAACAAAGGGGAGACCATGGTAATCCTTGAGGCTATGAAGATGGAAAATGCTTTGAAGGCTCCTGCGGACGGCACTGTCAAGGCGATTAATTTTTCCAGCGGCGATTCCGTGGCAAAGGACGCCGTACTGTGTGTAATCGGTTAGAAAAAAATTGACTGTTAAAGATTGAAAATTAATTGTTAATTGAAATCCTTTAATAGTCAATCTTATATTAAAAAGGAGGTTTAGGATCATGAAGGTCCACGAATATCAGGCTAAGGAATTATTCAAAAAGTATAACATTCCCATCCCTGATGGTGGCGTAGCTTTCAACCCTGATGAAGCCGTAAAGATTGCCGAAGGTTTAGGTCGATTGCCGGTTGTTGTTAAAGCCCAGATTCATGCCGGTGGCCGTGGTAAAGGCGGCGGTGTAAAACTTGCAGGCTCGATTGATGAAGTTACGAGCGTCGCCGGTGATATAATCGGAATGAACCTGATTACTCATCAGACCGGGCCGGAAGGAAAGATAGTAAATAAAGTGCTGGTGGAACAGGGGCTCAACATCGCAAAAGAACTTTATTTGAGCATTATTCCCGACAGAGAAACCGCAAAGATTGTTGTCATGGCCAGTGAGGCAGGCGGAATGGATATTGAAGAGGTGGCAGCCGAAACCCCTGAAAAGATCATCAAGGTTTATATTGATCCACTTGCGGGCATACAGCCTTACCACTGCAGGCAGGCTGCTTTTGGCCTGAACCTGGCGCCTGCTGTGATGAAGCAGTTTGTTTCAATGCTTGGAAGTCTTTATCGTCTGTTTGTTGATTACGACTGCTCACTGGTGGAGATAAATCCCCTTGTGATCACAGCAGAGGATACTGTAATTGCCCTGGATGCTAAGATCGATTTTGATGATAATGCCCTATATCGCAACAAGGATATCCTTGAATACCGTGATATTGACGAGGAGGATCCCTTAGAGGTCGAAGCTTCCAAATTCAATCTCAACTACATTAAGCTTGATGGTAACATCGGCAATATGGTCAACGGCGCGGGCCTGGCAATGGCAACCATGGATATCATCAAGCTTGCCGGTGCCGAACCGGCCAACTTTCTGGACGTGGGTGGCGGCGCCAGCGAGGAAATGGTTGAAAATGGTTTCAGGATCATGCTCGGGGATGAAAATGTAAAAGGGGTTCTGATTAATATTTTCGGTGGGATATTACGCTGTGATATCTTTGCAGAAGGTGTGGTCAAGGCGGCACAGAAAACAGGCCTCAATGTTCCTGTAGTGATCAGGATGGAGGGGACGAATGTAGAAGAAGGCCGGAGAATTCTGGCTGAATCAGGTCTTAACCTCAATACCGCAGCGGATTTGAAGGACGCGGCGCAGAAGGTTGTGCAACTGGTCACTAATCCGTAGTCATTTGCCGTCGAGAAGCTACAAATGGAAAATTATGGATCATAGATGATAAAAAACCAAGGGAAGAAGAATGGGCATATTCGTTGATAAGAATACACGCCTGCTGGTTCAGGGAATTACGGGCAAGGAGGGGCAGTTTCACACCCGACAGTGTGTGGAGTACGGCACAAACGTGGTTGCAGGGGTAACCCCGGGCAAGGGCGGCCAGAAGATGGACGATATACCGGTATTCAATACCGTCAAGGAGGCTGTGGATCAGGCTGGTGCGAACTGCAGCATGATTTTTGTGCCGCCCGCATTTGCAGCTGACGCCATCATGGAGGCCACAGACGCCGGCGTTGATATTGTCGTTGCCATAACTGAAGGTATTCCGGTCATGGATATGGTGAAAGCCAAGAATTACATTAAAGATAAAAAGTTCCGCCTTATCGGCCCCAATTGTCCGGGTATCATAACACCCGGCCAGTGTAAGATAGGTATTATGCCGGGTTCCATCCATAAACCAGGGGGACCCATAGGTGTTGTTTCACGTTCCGGAACTCTGACGTACGAGGTAGTTCATCAGTTAACCTTGCAGGGAATCGGGCAGACCACCTGCATAGGTATAGGCGGTGACCCTGTAACCGGCACAAACTTTATAGACTGCCTGGATGCCTTTGAAAAAGACCCCGAAACCACGGGAATCGTTATGGTTGGAGAAAT
>DAOWLL010000302.1 GCA_030641945.1 Gammaproteobacteria bacterium
AGTGCAACGAGACTATTCACACACAACATCATTCGCGTCTTTTACGTTTTTTGCGGCTAAAACCTCTGTGCCTCTGTGCCTCTGTGCCTCTGTGGTAAAGCTTTTTATCTGTTTAACCCACTACATTTGGTGAAGACCCATAATAATTTATGATGCTATTATCATGATCACCAACTGACGCTTAATACAACAGGCTTACACCACAAGTGGCGGCATTGGGCAATCAAGGATTGCCGAAATGGCGCGATAAATCTCTACCTCTTCAGCTGTAATTCGCTGGTCAACAGTGATGCTGACGGCGCATGCTTTTAGCAGCCGTGGTTTTTCCAGTGGTTTTAGTTTTGCCAGTTCATCGAGTGATTGATTGAGGCTTTTCAGGCTGATCTCGTTTTTTTGCAGCAGGCTAATATCCAGTTCACCCAGTTCCCTGGCGGCAATATCAAAAACATCATTATCGCTGATACCCTGTTGCTTGCCTGAATATATCAGTATGGATAACAGCAGGGCACAGGCATCTTTTGCATGTTTGAGCTTCAGGTGCTGATGTTTTGTTCCGGGTTTTTTGCTAAACACGGGATCAAGATGATGAAATACGATTTTTCGAATGGACCACTCAAACAGGCTGATTTTGCTGTCGATCTCAATAAGCGTATTCAGGTTCTGCTTGAATAAGCTGTATTGTTTCGCTGACAGCTGATGCAGGCTTGCCAGTGCCATATCCACTACTGTTAGACGGTATTCTTTTTTCAGTTCATAGCCAGCGCGTACCAGTTTCATCGTTTCTTCATAAACACCGGTGTCAGCGGCGGATTTCAGGTGTTGAAGCTGCTCATTATGCACTGCTTTGTCTTTATCAAGCACCAGGAAATAGATAACCGCACGTGCAGAAAAAGGATCATTCACTGCTGATGTGAATTCAGGCGGTAAGTCATTTAACAGTTGTTGCGCATACTCCAGATGTGATGCTGTTGGCTGCCCGATCTGGTCGATAATCGCTCCGCTGCTCATTGCCGCAGCGACTGCTGCCATGGTTGCAACGGGTTGTTCTGTGGAAACCTGATGATCTGCTGTACTCTTATGCGTGGCCTGATCAATATCTGCTGGTAACGAATAATCAAATTCTCCATCCCATTGGGGCTGTATGCTGTAGATGCGTTTCTCCAGTGGCGGGTGGGTTGCATACAGGCTGCCGAGCCATGTTTTTATACCCTGGCTGAACAGGGCATGGCTGATTTGCAGAGCTGAGGGATTTTCTATGATCGAGCCAGTGGCTTCGCCACCGATACGCTTGAGGGCGCCTGCTATACCATCCGGGTTCCTGGTGAACTGTACAGCGGATGCGTCGGCAAGAAATTCACGCTGCCTGCTGACAGCGGCCTTGATCAGGTTGCCGAAGAAGGTGCCGGCATAACCGATTACGACCAGGCCCAGGCCAAGAACAGCTGCGCCGCCACTGTCTTTGGAGCGGCGTGAATGTGATGTGCTTCTTAAAATGTAGTAACCAATCATGCCAATCAGCAAAATGCCATGCAGTAAGCCAATCAGGCGAATATTCAGTTTCATGTCGCCATTCAGGATATGGCTGAACTCGTGGGCAATAACCCCCTGCAACTGCTCGCGACCAAGTTTTTCAATTGCGCCGCGGGTTACACCGATGACAGCGTCGCCTGGCTTGTAACCTGCTGCGAAGGCGTTTATACCGTCTTCGTCCAGCAGGTATACGGGGGGTACAGGCGTACCAGACGCAATTGCCATTTCTTCTACGACATTGAGCAGTCTCTGTTTTCTGATATCGTTATTGCCATTAACGACCAGCTCTGCATCCAGCATTTCTGCAACACGTGCACCACCTCCTGCGAGGGCAAGAATTTTATACAGGCTGCCAAGCGCGATGGTGGTTGTTACTGCTGCTGCAACCACGAGGAATACCTGCCAGTCGATATGCTGGATCAATTGCTCTGTATTGATGCCGCCGGTTTGCTCAACGTTGATATAGCCAAATACAAACATTACCAGCAGGTTGGTCATCACGATGAGCGAGACGACAGCAAGAGAAAACAGAATGACCAGCCGTCCGGTATTGCGACGGGCGTCATCCTGCGACTTGAAGAAATTCATAGCCAGGTTTCAGAGCACCATTAGAAGGATACTTTGGGTGCTTGCTGCATAGCAGCGCTGTCTTCGAATTCGAGCAGGGTTGCATCCTGGGCGTGGCCGAATGTGGCGGCAAACAATACGGGAGGAAATGTCTGCTTGTACGTGTTGTATTCCATCACTGCGTCATTGAAAGCCTGGCGGGCAAACGCCACCTTGTTTTCAGTGGTAGTGAGTTCTTCACTTAATTGCATCATGTTCTGGTTGGCCTTGAGGTCAGGGTAGGCTTCCATGACAACATTGAATTTACCCAGTGCACCGGTGAGTGCGCCTTCAGCGCCAATAAGCTCTTTAATAGCAGCAGCATTGCCCGGGTCGGAGGCGGCAGCAGACAGGCCTTTGGCAGCTGCATTACGTGCGGTAATCACGGAATCCAGTGTTTCGCGCTCGTGCTTCATGTAGCCTTTGGCGGTTTCAATCAGGTTCGGGATCAGATCATAGCGGCGCTTGAGCTGAACCTCGATTTGCGCGAATGCGTTTTTGTAACGATTGCGCAAGCTGACCAGGCTGTTGAAGATGCTTATAATATAGAGAATGATCACCGCGATGATGACCAGAACTACAATCGTTGAAGTTTCCATGAACGATTCCCGTGTTTGAGTGGAAAATTAGGCTTGCACTGGATTAAAGACTATATCCTGTAACCTCGCAAGTATCTGGACATATGGCATTTTCAGTTCCTGTTTATAATTCTTGTGGGCTGCCCCAGTTGTTAGTCCCGGCGCTGCCAGACATTAAAAAAAGAACGAGATAGAAGATCAGTACCACGGCATAGAATATGAATAATACCAGCTGTATTTTTTCCAGGAACGCGGCGATATGAATATTAAGCAGCATGAGATTGTGCACATCCAGCAGCAGTGCTGCCCAGGCAATCCAGACACGGTTGCCCCTGATGTCCAGGTCATGCAAGCGCTTGATTATAGATGGTGTCCACAAGGCCAGCAGCAGAATGCTTTGCAGGCTTTTTACATACAGGTAGATAGTCAGCGCGCCATCCGCCTGGCGAATGTATTCCCTGTTAATAATCGACAGCACTATAAACAGGCATAGCATGAAGATGAACGAGTGAAGAAATCCGATTCTGTTTAAGCGGCCTTTGGCAGATAGCAGAGGTTTTAAAAAATTTCTAATCAAGACTAAGCGCTCAGGAAGTAGATCTGTTTATTGTATGCTCGAATATAAGGGTACAGATTACAACAATCCTATAGTATTGTTCCATTCTTCAATACGGCAATTCCTGATAAGCTTTATTAATGCCTCAATATGGAGTGCAAGTGTCCCATATAAGGATTTGCTGATTCAGGCTGAGGGCGATGATTGGCAATCGCATCAGAAAATTTCTAGCTCGACATTTGTAAAATAGGTCTTTTATATGAGGCGGAGCTGTTCCATATCTGAGATCGACTTGCCTGGTTGCTTGTTTGGTGCTTATACACTAGTGA
>DAOWLL010000231.1 GCA_030641945.1 Gammaproteobacteria bacterium
CGAATGTACTTAAGCCTGGATCAAAATTCTTAATGTTGCCCCTCAGCTCAACAATATTACTAGGATCGAAGGCCAGATCCTTGAGCTCGATACGTGTTGTCTCCAGTTCGAAACTTGTATTGAAGAAGCCACTGATTTCAACATTGTTGCCATTGGCAAGATCGGCGTAACTGTAAGTTGCAGGATTCATTGGATTCGATCCGGAAACATCGAAGCTGGTATCAGTGCTGCTGGCGATTACTGTAGTGCCAAGGACAGTGAAAGTTTTAATGGTTTGATCAAGATTTTCTGTCAGACCACTAACAGGACCCTGCAGCTCATCATCAAAAGTGACGCTGGTGGCTGTTCCGGTGACACCATCCGCGTTGACTGTACCTTTTACGGTGACACGCATGCCGATAGCAAGGTCATCCTCGGTAGGATTAGGTTTGTCTTCAACACTGAAAGTGGAGCTGTTGGTTTCAAATTCGACACCATTGACAAAAATGCTGCCAAAGCCGGTGATGGTGCCGGACGAAGTTACACCGCTGCCGCCAATGCCTGCAACATCACTGCCACTACTACATGCTACGATACTGATAGCCATTGCAGCCGTTATAGCGCTGTTTGAAATTAATTTTCTCATGATTGCTATACCTCTTTCGTATCTTGCTCGTAGTAGTAAACGCTCAGGCTGACATAACGCGAATCGGTGCCCTTATCAGCTTCGTTCTGGCTGAGCCATGTATCCAGTTCTTCCAGTAATGCCTGTGAGCGTTTGCGTGAAAACTCTTTAAATGCAGGTAGTGCATCTATCGGTACACGCGGGTTTGAAACCTTCCTCTGAAACCACTTTGATTCCTCGTCAGTGGTCAGGTTGTGGTCAATGGTATTTATCAGTTCGTTAGTATCTTTACCAAGAATGCGTATTATTTCTTCAGGGTCGCTGCCCGGTACATAAGCGTTCCTCACCAGGTGTACCAGCCCGTCCTTAATCTCTACGCAGTTCGAAGACTCGAGCAGGTTGAGCATTGCCTTGGTAGGTATGTCGCCACTGTACTCTTTAATCAGGTTGGCGAATGATGCCTCTGAACTGTCCAGTGACAGCGCCCTGGGGTTGCCTTCTTCATAGGCATAATGCGGATCATTCAGCCAGCCGCTGATCACGCGAATAGCGCGGTTATATTTCTGCTCGGTATTTTTACTGTCGCTGAGATCAACTTCAGTCAGGCGTTTCACTTCTTTTCTGGAAAGACCTGTCTCGGCAGAAACACTTGAGATGGTGGCTTTGCTATTATTTCGCAGAGCCTGTGCGAAAGCTTCGTCTACGTAAGCTTTGCGGACCATTTCTTCAAAACTGCCACAGGAGATGCCGTTTCTCAATAGAATGCGTACCAGTGGTCGCAGGATCTGGCAGATAGAGGTCGTCAGTGTTTTGTTGTTTGTGGTTTCCATGGTTGGGATTGTTTTCCCATATAATAGGAAAGTCAAGCATTATTTGGGAATGCTTTTTCATTATTATTAGTAGAGGAGCTACAGATAATGCGCGAAAACGGCCAGGAATACAACTAAGATATTGATATTAATGATGAAAAACGTTTGTTTTGGGTTCTGTGTCAAAATGCACCTGTTTATATATGTCATCAATCTGGCTTCCTGAATGAACTGGTCCTACATCCTTGATATTGTAAGACAGCACAAGTCGACACTAGTTGCCGCAAATATCATCGCAATTATGTCTGCTCTACTGAGTGTGCCGATTCCGATGTTGATGCCGATGCTGGTCGATGAAGTCCTGCTGGATAAACCCGGAAAGATTGTCGCGTTTCTGCAGGCTGCCCTGCCCACTGCCTGGCATGGGCCGGTAGCCATTATTGTCACGGTGATGCTGGTAACCATGGCGTTGCGTTTAGCGTCTTTGATGCTGGCGGTGCTGCAGACCCGGGAATTCACCCAGATTGCCAAGGACGTCAGTTTCCGCGTACGCAAAAAACTGCTGGCACACCTGCAGACCATTTCAATGGCCGAATACGAAACCCTGGGCACCGGCGCAGTGACCTCGCATTTTGTTACCGATATCAATGCAGTTGATGAATTTATTGGCAGCACGCTGAGCAAGTTCATCGTCGCCGTACTTACCGTCATCGGTGTGGCCGCGGTACTGCTGTGGATACACTGGCAGCTTGCGCTGTTTATATTGCTGATGAATCCGGTGGTGATCTATTTCACCATGGTGATGGGCAAGAAAGTCAAAACCCTCAAGCGCAGTGAAAACAGCGCATTTGAAATATTCCAGCAGTCACTGAGCGAAACCCTGGATAGCATTCAGCAGATTCGTGCAAGCAACCGTGAAGGCCATTACCTCGATCGTGTAACTGCACGGGCGCGTGATTTGCGCGAGCATATGGCGGCATTTGGCTGGAAGAGTGACGCAGCCAATCGCCTGTCATTCTTTATATTCCTGATGGGCTTCGAACTGTTCCGCGCCACCAGCATGGTGCTGGTCCTGTTTACAGGCCTCTCGATCGGCGAGATGTTCGCCGTCTATGCCTATCTCTGGTTCATGATGAACCCGGTGCAGGAAATTCTGAGTATCCAGTACAGCTATTACAGTGCCAATGCTGCGCTGGAGCGTATCAATCGCCTGCTTGCCCTGGAACAGGAGCCTGTCTACCCGCATAAGTTCGATCCGTTTGAAGACAGGCACACCGTTGGCCTGCGCATTGAGAACATCTACTTTTCCTATGGTGAAGAATTCAACGTGCTCGATGGCGTCAGTCTTGAAATTGCCTCGGGTGAAAAGGTGGCGCTGGTCGGCGCCAGCGGTGGCGGCAAGTCGACGCTGGTGCAGATTATTCTCGGCCTGTACCCGGCGAAGTCGGGTGAGCTGTATTTCGATGGCGTCAACATCCGCGACATTGGTCTTGATGTGGTACGCGAAAATGTGGCCACGGTACTGCAGCATCCGGCCATGCTCAACGATAGCGTGCGCGAAAACCTGTGTCTCGGCCGCGAGCTCGATGATGACGCGCTGTGGCAGGCTGTCGAGATCGCGCAGCTGCGCGACGTCATCGAAGCTATGCCCAGGGGGCTGGATACCATCATCGGGCGCAGCGGCATTCGGCTTTCAGGCGGCCAGCGCCAGCGCCTGGCGATTGCGCGCATGATACTGTCAGATCCGAAGGTGGTGATTCTGGATGAAGCGACTTCGTCTCTCGATACCGAGACAGAAGCACGCTTGCATGATGCCATGCACGCCTTTTTGCAGAACAGGACAACATTGATCATTGCACACAGGTTGAGTGCCGTAAGGCAGGCGGACCGTGTGCTGGTGTTTGATGCGGGCCAGATTATCGATGAAGGCCGCCACGATGAATTAATCAGCAGGGACGGCCTGTATCGCGACCTGTATGCTCATCATTAAAAGCAGGGGCGAGGGACGAGGGAAGAGTGGCAAGGTTAAGAGATGTCTGCAAAAAACGCGAACGACGCGAAGGTATTATATGTCTTTTGTAGGAGCGGCTTCAGCCGCGAACCGCCCGGCTAAGCCAGACCGAATTCGCGGCTAAAGCCGCTCCTACAAGGGTATCTGATGCATCTCGCCGGGAACGGCAAAGCCTTATCCCAGCCTACGGCTGGACATAATCTTAGTAGGCCTGCATAAGCGAAGCGTTGCAGGCGATGGTCTGAAGTGCGCAGAGCAATGGGATATAATGCATATGTCCTCGTTCCTCACTACTCGTACCCGGGCCCTGTATAAAAGGATCAGCCATGAACAAGATCAGAAAAACATATGCATTCGTTGCCTTGCTTATATGCATGAGTGCCTCGCCAGTGATTGCAGACCCTTTTCGACAGGGCGCCCAGACAGTTTCTGTCATCGTCGGGGCCGGTAGTGCCTTTCGGGATGACTACATCATCCTCGGCGTTGGTTATGGTTATTACGTGCTCAAGGGACTCGAGCTGGGTATCGACGCGCAATTCTGGTTGAACGGCGACCCGTCGATCAACAAGCTCAGTCCGCAAATCAGGTATGTGTTCACGCAGCCTGAGAAGGTAAAGCCCTATGTTGGCGCTTTTTATCGCAGAACCTATACCGATGGGCTGGATGACCTGGACTCCATCGGCTACCGGGCCGGTCTGAACATTATGGGGCAGGGCAACTTCTATTTCGGTGTGGGTGCTGTCTACGAGGAATACCGGGATTGCAGTGTAACCATCTACAGCGACTGCTCCAGCACCTACCCTGAAATTCTGTTCTCGTTCTCTATATAAATC
>DAOWLL010000496.1 GCA_030641945.1 Gammaproteobacteria bacterium
GATGCCAGTGTTCAACTACTTCCAACTCCGACCAGGACAAGGCCTGTGCAGAATTGATATATAGCGTCACGTGATAATGTAATGTGAAGTACCAAATTATGTGAAGTAAATCACCTCTCCTCTCCTTGTTCCCAAGCTCTTTCCCATTTTTTTCTGCTCTGACCACTATCTACTGCACATAATTCCACATCTATTGCCAGTTCCGATTGTCTCATTCAATGGGATTAATATCGGAGAAGATAATGGCATTGGAACAGGTAATTAAGTGTCCTCGGACACTCAATAAATTCAGAGACGGTTCGCTGGGCGGGCTGATGGATGGTTTTTGTGACGCATTGCTTGAAGATGGTTTCACGGCCAGCACCGTCCGCAGGCATCTATCGAATATCTCTCACCTCAACGCGTACCTTGGTGCCCGAAAAAACGTTGATGAGCAGGCACTATCCGCACAAGAGATCAGCAAGTTTTTGAAAGACTATCCAGCGAAGGCCCTGAACCGGGGAGCGTTGGACAAACATGTGGCCTGCGTAAAGAGCTCGGTCAGCCGACTGATCGATTACCTTCGTGGATCCGGTCGATTTGAGACCTTTGCCCAGATGCCACCCTACCAGTCCCTTTTGGAGGAATACCTTAAGTGGCTCAAGGAATGCCAATACGCTGTCCCTGAAACAATCGAGCTGCGCGCCCATAGCGTTGTTCAATTTCTGAAATGGTTGGGGCCGCACGTCACTTCCAGTGCCTGCTCACAGCTTACCCCCGAGGTGGTGGAAGACTTTTTTTTAGGCTATGCCGAGGATAAGGGGCGCGCAACTCGACGCCAGATGCAGGCAGGTTTACGTACATTTTTCCGGTTCTGTTTGTTTAAAGGATATATCCAACAGCCACTGGATCTTGCTGTGCCAAAACTACGCACTTACAAACTGTCAACGGTGGCGCGAGGTCTGAGTGAGGAACAGTCGCTTAAGTTGCTTGGGTGCATCAACCGGCAC
The DNA here is from genome assembly GCA_030641945.1 of Gammaproteobacteria bacterium. Classification (GTDB taxonomy): domain Bacteria; phylum Pseudomonadota; class Gammaproteobacteria; order SZUA-229; family SZUA-229; genus JABDQW01. The sequence continues at coordinate 990 of DAOWLL010000496.1, forward strand.
AGTCCAGCTGGACGACGCGATTATGCGATCTGCCAACTGCTCTACAGCTATGGCGTGCGGGGCGGCCAGGTTCGGGCATTGTGTCTTGAAGATATCGACTGGGATGGGAATCAGATCCTGTTCAGAGCTTTAAAGCACGGCAAGGATGTGTTGTTACCGCTGACCCGCAAGGTAGGGATAAGCCTGATCGATTATCTGCAAAATACCCGCCCTTGTTGTTCCGCTCCTCATGTCTTTTTGACATCACGTGCGCCTTACCATGCGCTTAACAGCAGCAACGTATTATCAAACATCATTGAACGCCACATCCGAGCGACGGGTATTGAGATCGCAAGTAAGGGCGCACATATCTTTCGCCACGGCTGCGCCACCCGGATGCTGGCGCAGGAGCACTCACTCAAGGCCATTGCCGATGTGCTCGGACACCGACACCTGGCAAGCACATTCATCTATACCAAGGTCGATTTTGAGCACTTGAAACAAGTTGCGCTGCCCTGGCCTGGGGAGGTACCGTCATGAAAGAGACAAGCTTTAAAAGTTCTCTGGCCAGGTTGATCTGCCGCTTGATCGAGCTACGTCAAATCACGGGTTCTGATTACCATGGGCAAACGCTGTTGCTACGTTACTTTGACCGTTTTTTAGTCGAACAAAAATTTACCGGTATTCGCCTGACGCGGGAAATTATCGAGGCCTATGATAAAACACTTTTACACCTTGCGCCGCGTGGACGGGCTAATCGGATGTGCGTGGTCAGGCAGCTGTGCGAATACCTTAGCCGAAGCGATCCCTTGGCCTTTGTGCCTGAGCCCTTGAGAACGCCCTCTTCACAAGCCACCTTCGCGCCCTACATCTATCGCCAGGACGAGGTTCGAGCCTTATTAATCGCCTCCGCCAGTCTGGCACCACAAGGTTCACTCAGAGGTCCTACCATGCAGACGCTGTTGGGACTGCTCTATAGCACGGGTATCAGGATATCAGAGGCGACGGGCTTGAACCTTGCCGATTTTTACCAAGATGACACGCGCCTTTTTATTGCCAAAGGCAAGTTTCGCAAGGCCCGTTGGGTACCGATGAGTCCATCAACCACCGTGGCACTCTCGTGGTACGTGGACCGGCGGCGGAAAATGAAACCAAACTTGGCGGACTCACCGCTATTTTTGAATTTACGCCACCGC
>DAOWLL010000282.1 GCA_030641945.1 Gammaproteobacteria bacterium
GCCTGCAGTTAATGGCGATTCCCTTGACAAAGGCTGCAACGCAATATTGGCTCATTTGTGGGCCTCCCTTTGGGCGAGACGAGAAGCCGTCATCTGCGGCGTTGCGTCTCTTGTAAAGGGCACACCATTCCCTGCGAGACGCGCCTTGCAGCTAACGGCTTCTCGTCTCGCTGATACGTACACGTAAATCGTTACACCACACTAAACACCAATCCCGTCAAAATTTCCAAAGCAGAACCATGATTTCGAATCTCGCAAGCAAGATATTTGGCAGCCGTAATGAAAGAATCATTAAACGGCACCGTAAAACAGTTGAGGCAATCAATCAGCTGGAACCCGAGTTCGAAGCATTAAGTGACGAACAGTTAGCTGCAAAGACCCTGGAGTTTCGTCAACGATATACAGATGGCGAAACGCTCGATCAATTATTACCCGAAGCTTTTGCCGCTGTTCGTGAAGCGGGTAAGCGTGTGCTGAACATGCGGCATTTTGATGTGCAGTTGATAGGCGGCATGGTGCTGCACAATGGCAAGATTGCTGAAATGCGTACCGGTGAAGGTAAAACCCTGGTAGCAACACTGTCTGCTTATTTAAATGCGATTCCGGGGACAGGCGTCCATGTGATTACCGTTAATGACTACCTGGCAAGCCGAGATGCGGAGTGGATGGGGCGTTTATATAACTTCCTCGGTATGACCACAGGCGTCAGCCTGAGCGGAATGGATCATGCGAGCAAGAAGCAGGCATATGCTGCTGATATCACCTATGGTACCAATAATGAATTCGGCTTCGATTATTTGCGCGATAACATGGCGTTTACTGCACAGGACAAGGTGCAGCGCGAACTTAATTTCGCCATCGTGGATGAAGTCGACTCCATTCTGATTGATGAGGCGCGTACGCCTTTAATTATTTCAGGCGCTGTTGATGACAGCAGTGAACTTCACCTGCGTTTCAAGGATATCGTCAAGAAGCTGGAGCAAGGCGAGATGACAGCAAAGGATGAGCCAGAAATAGGTGATTTTTCTATTGATGAAAAGCACCGCGCAGTTCATATAACAGAACAGGGCCACCAGCGTGTAGAGCAGATATTGATTGATGAAAATATCCTTCCTGCTAATGAAAATCTGTACAGCGCAAAAAACATAAGCCTGCTGCATTACCTGAATGCAGCGCTGCGCGCCGATGCACTGTATGATCGTGATGTGCATTACATTGTGCAGGACAAGCAGGTCGTCATTGTCGACGAATTCACCGGCCGCACCATGCCGGGTAGACGCTGGTCGGAAGGCCTGCACCAGGCTGTAGAGGCCAAGGAAGGAGTGCCGATACAGAATGAAAACCAGACCCTGGCATCAATAACCTTCCAGAATTATTTCAGACTGTATAACAAGCTTTCCGGCATGACAGGTACTGCTGATACCGAAGCGCCTGAGCTTATGCAAATCTATAGCCTGGAAGTCATCATTATCCCAACCAACATGGAAATGGTACGTGATGACATGATCGACCAGGTGTTCCTGACAAAAGAAGAGAAGTACGAAGCTATCATGAAGGACGTCAAGGACTGCGTCACGCGTAAACAGCCGGTTCTTGTTGGTACAGCATCAATTGAAGTGTCTGAAAATATATCAGCATTACTCAAAAAGGAAGCTATTCAGCACAATACACTGAATGCAAAACAGCACGAGAATGAGGCACATATTATTGCCCAGGCAGGACGTCCGGGTAATGTGACCATTGCTACCAATATGGCCGGACGTGGTACAGATATTGTTCTTGGCGGTAATCTTGAAGCCGAGCTTGATGGCAAGCCGGATGCAAGTAATGATGAAAAACACAAAATCACCCAGGACTGGCACCAGCGCCACCAGACGGTAATCGATGCCGGCGGCTTGCACGTTGTCGGCAGTGAACGTCATGAGTCACGCCGTGTAGATAATCAGTTGCGTGGGCGCTCAGGCCGCCAGGGTGACGCTGGCTCAAGTCGTTTTTATCTTTCTCTGCAGGATGACCTGATGCGTATCTTTGCGTCTGACAAGGTCGGTGGATTGATGAAGAAACTCGGTATGCAGCGGGGTGAGGCCATCGAGCATCCCTGGGTAACACGCGCGATTGAAAACGCGCAGAGAAAAGTAGAGGGCCATAACTTCGATATTCGTAAACAACTGCTTGAATATGATGATGTGGCCAATGATCAGCGTAAAGAGATTTATGCACAGAGCAATGAAATGATGGCTGCTGATAATTTATCTGATGTTGTTAACATTATTCGTGAAGATGTCATTAATGACATCGTATCGGAATACATTCCCCACGGCAGTCTTGATGAGCAGTGGGACCTCGAAGGACTGCAGGAAGCAATTAATAATGAGTTTGGCCAGGATATGCCGGTTGCACAATGGATGGATGATGATGCCGATCTGAATGAAGACGGGCTGCGTGACAAAATACTGGACACCCTCATGGCTGACTATGAGGCAAAAGAGCAAATGGTCGGCTCTGAAGGTATGCGCCAGTATGAGAAATACGTATTGTTACAGGTACTGGACAAATTATGGAAAGAACACCTCGCGGCTATGGATTATTTGCGGCAGAGTATAGGTTTGCGTGGTTATGCGCAGAAGAACCCGAAACAGGAGTACAAGCGCGAATCATTTAACATGTTCACTGAACTGCTGGACCGCATTAAGCACGAAGCCGTTACATTGCTGTCCAAGGTGCAGATACGTGCACGCGAGGAAGTTGATGACCTGGAGCAGCAAGGTCATCAGCAACCGGAAAATGTCAGCTATCAGCATCAGCAGGCTGAAGCTATGCATGATTCTTCCCAGGCAGAAGGCAGCCAGGCGGGTGCTGGCGAGCCGCAGCAACCCTATGTACGCGGTGAACGTAAGCTGGGAAGAAACGAGCCCTGCTGGTGTGGTTCCGGTAAAAAATTCAAACAGTGCCACGGTAAGCTCGATTAATGGCAGTAGGCATATCGCAACCGGAAAATATACTTTCAGTTAAAGGCGTTCGGCTGGCAACGGTTACTGCAGGAATAAAAAACGGGCAAAAGCCCGATCTTGTACTCATAACATTCGAACCCGATACAGTCTGTGCGGGTGTTTTTACCCGCAATGCATTTTGTGCCGCTCCGGTAATAGTCGCAAAAAATCATCTGGTGCAAACCAGTCCGCGGGCTCTGTTGATTAACTCGGGCAACGCGAATGCAGGTACTGGAAATCAGGGTCTGAGCGATGCAGAACAAAGCTGTGCTCTGGTCGCCAGTGCAATCAGCTGCAGAGAGGATGAGGTGCTGCCATTTTCAACCGGTGTCATAGGCGAGGATCTGCCTATGGATAAAGTTGTGTCTGGCATTAAACAGTTGCCTGCCAGGCTTGAGGCAGATGCATGGCTACAGGCTGCTGCAGGAATAATGACTACCGATACTGTTGCCAAGGCGTACTCGCGCAGCTTGCAGATTGATGATACTAAAGTCACTATCACTGGAATTGCAACAGGTTCCGGTAGGATCCGCCCGGATATGGCAACCATGCTTGCATTTATCACGACCGATGCTGCCGTTGACCGCGAATGGCTGCAGCAATGCCTTGAGTCTGCCGTTAATATCTCGTTTAACAGCATAACGGTTGATGGCGATACCTCAACCAATGACGCCTGCATACTTGCTGCAACGGGCGCATCGGGCAGCCGTATACTGGATGGCAACTGTGATAGCAGTGTTGAATTTCAACAGGCAGTAAACGAAGTCTTCATCC
>DAOWLL010000410.1 GCA_030641945.1 Gammaproteobacteria bacterium
ACCAAGACCGTCCTGGATCATATTGGCTATAACCGGTGCTGCGCCACCCAACTGGCTGTGGCCGAATGCATCTTTGAGGCCGGGCTCTGCAGGGAAGTTGCCATCAGGCCAGTGTACGCCTTCAGAAACGACAACCGAGCAGTAGCCGAATTTCTTCACTTTCTCATCAACAGAGCTAAGGAATTTCTTCTGGTCGAATTCTACTTCCGGGAACAGTACGACGATCGGGATTTCGTGGTCCGCTGTGGACGCCATTGCGCCAGCCGCGGCAATCCAGCCTGCGTGGCGGCCCATTACTTCAAGCACGAATACCTTGGTTGATGTCGCGCACATGGAGGCAACATCAAAACTGGCCTCCATAGTTGATACTGCAATGTACTTGGCAACAGAGCCGAAGCCGGGGCAGTTGTCTGTGATTGGAAGATCGTTATCTACGGTTTTGGGTACATGCACCGCGGTGATGGGGTAGCCCATTTTTTCACCGATCTGAGAAATCTTCAGACAGGTGTCAGCAGAATCACCACCGCCGTTGTAGAAGAAATAGCCAATGTTGTGTGCTTTAAATACTTCCAGAAGGCGTTCGTATTCACGTTTATTATCTTCAAGGCTTTTCAGTTTAAAACGGCAGGAACCAATCGCACCTGAAGGTGTGTAACGAAGTGCAGCAATAGCCGATTTTGATTCTTTACTGGTATCAATCAGGTCTTCGGTCAATGCGCCGATGATGCCATTGCGGCCGGCGTAGACTTTGCCGATTTTATCTTTGTGTTTGCGTGCTGTTTCAATGACGCCGCATGCAGACGCATTAATAACTGCTGTTACACCACCAGACTGTGCATAAAACGCGTTCTTTTTGATCATTGGATTTCCTCTGGAATATTAATTAACTGTTTTTGTATTCTGTGTACTGATCATGCTGATTCTTCACGGTCTTTTGCTTCCTTGTCCGCGTGAACCTGCAGCATGGTCACAACGCAATCTGTTATGTCATCGTAATCTGTTTTGCCTGTGCCGTACTGTTGAAAACCGCGATAGTAAAACTGGCTGCGGTAGGTTTTTTCGGCGACTTTGATGATCACAAAGCTTGTAGAGCCGGCCTCCCAGAACATGGCAGGACATACAGTGAGTTCACGGTCTTGCGGGTACATTTTGATTTCAACATCAGCCAGCTGTATCTCCAGGTTCTGTCCAGGCCAGCGTTCCTTCAGCGTGGTTTCAACAGCCCATTGTTCTGCTTCTGTAAAATCGGGTACCGAGGACATGAATACCTGAGTCCGGGACAATTATGGAGGGCGAAGGATACCCTAAATGCCGGTTTTTTTCAGTATAAAGGATCTTATGGCGCTATAAAAAAGCGCATAGATGATTGATCCAGATCAGGAAATTCGAGGTTTTGCCTGTTGCCTTTGCTGTTTAACCCGCATATTGCAAAAAGCGGAGGCATAATGAAACTTTGCAACGCAAAAACCGCAGGCGCAGAGAAAGACTTCTCTTTGTGTGTTTGCAGGCCGCGGGTTTGAACAGGTTCTGGTCAATGTTCGGCACAGTGCGTAGGGTGGGCTTCGCCCACCATGATCATACGATGGCCACTGATTTCGGTGGGCAAAGCCCACCCTACGCAATTTTCGTGTCGTTTAAACGGAGGATGGAACCGCAAAGGTCGCAGAGATAATACCGGTGTTGTGTTAGCTTGCGGCCGTCCTTTGACACATAGGATTCACTGTGTGCACCATGAGTCTGGATCAAGATAAAAATCTGCGGCTTAATGCAGTGATGGCGCCTGCGTGGCGCCGTTGGCTATTTCGTCCGGTGTTGCGTCGCGGACTGTATTTACCTTGATGTTGTAGGTAATCACTTTGCCAGCAAATGGATGGTTGCCGTCAACGGTGAGTTTGCCGTCCTCGATGCTGGAAACCCTGAACAATCTGGATTCGCCTTTATCGTTCTGAAACTCGACTTCGGCGCCTACGTGCCTGAATTCAGCCGGAACATTGTCGATATTGTCGGTAAAGGTCAGTTCAGCCTGGTGTTCACCAAAACCTTCCTCAGGACTGAGTTCAACGCTGATTTCGTCACCTTGCGCACAGCCTTCCAGTGCTTGTTCTACCTTCTCGATAACCTGGCTGTCACGGCCATGAACGTAATTAACGGGCATGTCGATGCGTTCCAGTATTTCATCATTTTCATCCGTGATGGTGTAGGTGAGGGAAACGAACTTGTCACTTTTGATGGTATCTGTCATGGAATAACTGGCTAATCGTAGTGTTTATGTGCGGCTATTTTCGCATACAATATTTCTGGCGTACACTGTACGGGTGTAAGCCTGTATCGTGGCAAGGTATAATTATTCTCTGAAAATCAGGAGTTTAGAATGAGTTTTAGCAGTTCCGGCTGTGCTGAAAGTGAGCCCTACGCATTGCGTGTACTGGGTGACAGCATGCTGCCCGAGTTTGAGGAAGGCGCGATTATCGTTATCGATCCTGCAGGCGCGATCATCGATGGATGCTATGTGATAGCAATGCATGATGATGAGTATATATTCAGGCAGTTACGAATACATGACCAGCGTTATTATTTACAGCCGCTGAATGACCTCTACGATACGGTTGAAATCCCTGGCCCTGAGCGGGTCAAGGGCGTGGTTTCGC
>DAOWLL010000509.1 GCA_030641945.1 Gammaproteobacteria bacterium
ATAGGTGCGTGGTGGCATGTGGCATTCGGCACATAAGGCGCCATCCGAGCCGGTTTTATGATAATGGTGAGCAGCGCTATCGAATTTTTTGGCGGAGTGACATTGCAGACAGACGCCGTTACCTTCAGCCCTTAAGTCAAGACTGTGAGGATCATCACAATCACTACATGTCACGCCCTTGTGGTACATCTTGCTCTGCAGGAATGAGCCAGACACATAGACTTCCTCCTGTATCTGCCCATCAGCAAAATACATATCTTCATCCAGCAATCTCGGCATGTAGTGATCACTGAACGATTTACCAGGCTGATAATCATCGGATATCGCGCTTCGCCTTGAGTGGCACTGGGCGCAAACTTCAATTTCCTTTTCACCTGTTCGTTGCCTGCTACGTGATGCATTACCCGTTTCCTCGTTAACAGACCAGGTGACCGCTTCGCGCTCATCAAACAACACGGTCAGGCCTTTGTCTTTATCAAATTCTACGCCAGCTGTTTTTTTCTGCCTGTTAGCTTCTGCCCAGGCAATGTGGTTTGAAGCGGGTCCATGACAGGCTTCGCAGGAGATATCGATTTCAGACCAGGTCGTGTTAAAGCTATCAGTATCACTATCATAGTTTTTCTTAAGATCAGTTGAGTGGCATTCTGCGCACATGCCGTTCCAGTTAAAACTCGTGCGCGTCCAGTGCAGTTCATCTGTGTGTGTTATTTTTTCATCGGGATAGAGATGGAACCAGCGCTGGCCGCCTTCTGTTTTCGGACGTGTATCCCAGGCAATACTCAGTGCCTGCAGTTTGCCGTTTTCCAGCTCAACCAGGTATTGCTGCAGTGGCGTGACACCGAAAGTGTATTTAATTTGATAATCATGCAGCTTGCCGTCAGGTCCGTCGGTGTGGACCATGAATTTAGTATTCTTTTTATAAAATCTCGTCGTGATGCCGGCATGGCTGAACTGTACATCTGAAAAGTCAGCCAGCACAGTTTCAGCATTGGCATGCTGCATCGCAAGGTCGTGATGTGAGCCTGCCCAAAGTCTGGCCTGTTGCTGGTGGCACTCTGCACAAACGGCACGCCCTGTATATCGCGCTTCGCTGCCTGCATTAGTATAAGCTGCCAAAACCAGAACAATGCAGGCAATGAGAATAAGCTGTCTCATACGTAATTAAATTTCATTTCATCATCCTTAAGCACACTTTAACATTTATCACGATACGTTAGAATAATGTCTGTATTTTAAAGTTCTTTTTTCAATAACCAACATGAACGGATGTTACTATCAGATACACGCCCCATGTTGATTAAACTTGGCCCATCCATGGGGCTCAACTCCCGCATCCATGCGGGAGATGGTATCTGATAGTAACTCCCGGTTCATGTTTCCCTATGTGTGGGGCAGCAGTGAGCCAGAGTGCCCGTTTAACACATCGGTACTAGCCAAATCTAAACCCTGCAACTCGACCTGCGATATACGATTAATTAAGGTAAAATCCCGCACCAGATAAAACATCATTCCAATTGCTACATATAAAGCTTCAGGTAAAACTATGTCTGATCAATTCACAGCTGCACAAAATCACATCCCCGGCGGGGTCAATTCACCTGTTCGCGCCTTTGCCGGTGTCGGCGGTGACCCTGTATTCATCAAACGCGCACAAGGGGCCTATATCTTTGGCGAGGATGACAGTGAAGGTAATAGCAGGCAATATATCGATTACGTCGGTTCCTGGGGGCCGATGATTCTTGGTCATGCTCATCCCGAAGTAATTTCTGCAGTTTGTGATGCTGCCGGCAACGGACTTAGTTTTGGTGCACCGACGATTATAGAGACCACAATGGCGGATAAAGTGTGCGAGCTGGTGCCATCTATGGATATGGTTCGTATGGTTAGCTCGGGCACTGAAGCGACCATGAGCGCGATTCGACTTGCCCGGGGGTTTACCGGACGCGACAAACTGATCAAATTCGAAGGTTGTTACCACGGCCATGCCGATTCATTACTGGTAAAAGCCGGTTCTGGCGCATTAACACTGGGCCAGCCAAGTTCACCCGGCGTACCTGCTTCATTAGCTGAGCATACCGTTACTCTGCCTTATAA
>DAOWLL010000100.1 GCA_030641945.1 Gammaproteobacteria bacterium
GTACATCCGCGTCATGTTCGACGAGGTCACCCGCATCCTCAACCACCTGTTGTGGATTGGCGCGCATGGTCTTGACGTGGGTGCAATGACGATCTTCCTCTACGCCTTCCGTGAACGCGAAGATTTAATGGATTGCTATGAAGCAGTTTCAGGTTCAAGGCTGCACGCAACCTACTACCGTCCAGGCGGCGTTGCGCGTGATCTTCCCGGCACCATGCCTAAATATAAAAAATCAAAATGGCACAGTGAAAGAGCAGTCAACAAAATGAATGAGAATCGAGAAGGTTCTTTGCTCGATTTTCTCGATGATTTTACCGACCGTTTCCCGGGCCTGGTTGATGAGTACGAAACATTGTTAACAGATAACCGTATCTGGAAGCAGCGTACAGTCGATATCGGTATCGTTTCTCCCGAACGCGCTTTGCAGCTTGGCTTTACCGGCCCCATGTTGCGCGGTTCTGGCATTGAATGGGACTTGCGTAAGAAGCAGCCTTACGAAGTTTACCATCGCATGGATTTTGATATTCCTGTCGGCACCAATGGTGACAGCTATGACCGCTACCTGGTGCGTATGGAAGAATTCCGCCAGTCGAACAATATCATCAAGCAATGCATCAAGTGGCTGCGCGACAATCCGGGTCCGGTAATGCTTGAAGATAACAAGATAACACCGCCTTCACGTGAAAGCATGAAAGCCGATATGGAATCGTTGATTCACCACTTCAAGCTTTTCACCGAAGGTTATTCATTACCTGAAGGCGAAGCCTATGCTGCAATTGAACACCCCAAGGGAGAGTTCGGCACCTACCTGATATCTGATGGCGCCAATAAACCCTACCGCCTGAAGATACGCGCCCCGGGCTTTGCGCATTTGTCAGCCATGGATGAAATGACCCGGGGGCACATGCTGTCTGATGTTGTGGCAATTATCGGAACACAGGACATCGTGTTCGGCGAAGTTGATCGATAACAGGGACAGATAGCCGGGACAGAAACAAATGAATGCCATGATTGAAGCAGAAAACACGTTGTCAGCACATGCATGCGAGGAAATTGATGCCTTGCTGAAGCGCTACCCGGCAGAGCAGAAGAAATCTGCATTACTGGGTGCGCTGAATATCGCGCAGCATGAAAACAGGGGTTTTCTGACTAAAGAACTGATGCAGGCGGTTGCGGAATACCTGGATCTTGCCGAGATAGAAGTTTATGAGGTGGCCAGTTTCTACTCGATGTATGAGCTGAAACCGGTGGCGCGTCATAACGTTGCGGTGTGTACCAATATTTCATGCATGCTGATGGGTTCGCAGAGCATTGTTGACCACGTGGAAAACAAGCTCGGTATCAAACTTGGCGAAAGCACCAAAGACGGCCGCATCTATCTGAAACAGGAAGAGGAATGCCTGGCAGCGTGCGCTGGCGGCCCAATGATGCAGGTCGATCATGTTTATTACGAGGATCTCACCGCCGAAAAGGTTGATGCGATTCTGGACGCGCTTGAGTAGAAGGCGTTGCTTATGATTATGGGTCCACAGATGAACACAGATAAACACAGATATAATAAGTTGTTCTTTCCAATAACCGGAGTTCGGTTTCGACAAGCGTCGGCGCTCAGATTTAATGAAAATAATCTGCGTTCATCTGTGTTCATCTGCGGATAGATTTTTTAAAGATGTCAGAAGCCAATAACATAGAATTTGTAATGAACACGGTCGATGGCCGGGAGCTGAAGGCTAATGGCTAACGAAGTCTGTTTTGCGACATTGCAGTTCAAAGACCAGCCATGGTCTTATGAAAACTACCTGAAAACAGGTGGCTATAAGGCCTGGCGCAAGATACTAAAAGATAAAATCACACCGGAAGAGGTGGTTGACGAAATCAAGGCTTCCGGTTTGCGTGGAAGAGGCGGCGCTGGTTTCCCCACAGGTTTGAAATGGAGCTTCATGCCGCGCACTGCACCGGTGCAAAAATACCTGGTGTGCAACTCGGATGAGAGCGAGCCCGGTACTTGCAAGGACCGTGACATCCTGCGGTTTAATCCGCATGCACTGGTGGAAGGTATGGCCATTGGCTGTTATGCCATGGGTGCGACTGTCGGTTACAACTACATGCGCGGTGAGTTTATGGATGAACCGGCACAACGTTTTACCCAGGCGCTGAAACAGGCGTATGACAACGGCCTGCTTGGCGACAACATTCTGGGCACAGATGTAAGTATTGATCTGTACCCGTCACTGGGTGCCGGTGCCTATATATGTGGTGAAGAAACCGCGTTGCTGAACTCTCTGGAAGGCAAGCCTGGCCTGCCGCGTTACAAACCGCCATTCCCTGCCAACTTTGGTTTGTATGGCAAGCCGACCACCATTAATAACACCGAGACCCTGTCATCCATTGCGGCCATTATGCGTAACGGTGGTCAATGGTTTGCCGATCTGGGTATACCGAACAGCGGCGGTGTCAAACTGTTTTCTGTCTCCGGCCATGTGAACAAACCAGGCAATTTCGAGATTTCAATGGGTACACCTTTTTCAGAACTGCTGGAAATGGCAGGTGGTGTGCGTGATGGCAAAAAACTGAAAGCCGTCATCCCAGGCGGTTCGTCGGTACCGGTTGTGCCTGGCGAAATCATGATGCAGGCCAACATGGACTACGACTCCATTGTCGCAGCCGGTTCCATGCTGGGTTCCGGTGCGGTCATCGTGATGGATGAAACAACTGACATGGTTGAAGCGCTGCGCCGGATTTCACGCTTCTATTTCTCCGAGTCCTGCGGTCAGTGCACACCGTGCCGTGAAGGCACCGGCTGGTTGTATCGCATGCTGACACGCATTGTCGAAGGCAAGGGCAGCATGGAAGATCTGGATAAGCTCGATGATGTTGCCAGCAAGATCGAAGGCCGCACCATTTGTGCGCTGGGCGATGCAGCAGCGATGCCGGTGCGCAGTTTCGTCAAGCATTTCCGCCACGAGTTCGAGCACTATATCGAACACGGCAAAAGCATGGTCGAAGGCGCCACCAACAAGGCAGCTTAGGTATGGGTCCGCAAATGAACGCAAATACACGCAAATGTAAAACACACCGGTTTTTATCTGGTGTGCATGTTGCTGGCAATATACGTGTACCAGGGCGTAATTGTATACAGGCTGAATTTATTTATTCGCGTTCATTTGCGTTTATTAGCGGACAAAAAGATATATCAGAAACCAATAACAAAGAATTAATTTCGATCACGGTTGAGGGTGCCACTAACAAGGCAACGTTGTAATGGGTCCGCAAATGAACGCTAATACACGCAAATGTAAATCGCACCACTTTGTCTCTGGTGTGCATATTACTGGTATGACATGTGTTCTAGGACATAACAACAAACGAATTCAAATTAATTATTCGCGTTTATTTGCGTTCATTTGCGGATAAATAAATATGTCAGAAGTTATGAATGAAGAGTTTGTGACAATTACGGTAGACGGCCGGGAGCTGCAGGCGCCGAAGGGTGCCATGCTGATCGAGGTCACTGACAAGGCCAACATCAAGGTGCCGCGTTTCTGCTATCACGAGAAGCTGGCTATTTCAGCCAATTGCCGCATGTGCCTGGTTGAAGTCGAGAAAGCACCCAAGCCGTTGCCGGCCTGTGCGACACCGGTGATGGACGGCATGATTGTGCATACCCAGTCAGACTATGCCAGGAATGCACAAAAATCAGTGATGGAATTCCTGCTGATCAACCATCCACTGGACTGTCCGATCTGTGACCAGGGTGGTGAGTGTGAGCTGCAGGATGTGGCCATGGGCTATGGTCAGGATGTGTCCGAATATGTTGAAGGCAAGCGTGTTGTGTTCGACAGGAATATCGGCCCGTTAATTACTACAGAGTTGACGCGTTGTATTCACTGTACGCGCTGTGTGCGTTTCGGCCGCGAAATAGCAGGCCTACGTGAACTCGGCATGACCGGCCGCGGCGAAAATTCATTGATCAGTACTTTTATCGAGCAGTCTATTGAATCGGAAATGTCCGGTAATGTGATTGATATCTGCCCGGTGGGTGCGCTGACTGCCAAACCATCAAGGTTTGCTGCACGTGCATGGGAGCTTATGCAGCATGCATCGATTGCGCCGCATGACTGTATCGGCTCCAACATATTTGTACATACCTTGCGTGGTGAAGTCATACGGGTTGTTCCGCGAGATAATGAAGCCATCAACGAAGTCTGGATTTCCGATCGGGATCGCTTTAGCTATGAAGGTCTTGCATCAGATGATCGCCTCACAGCGCCCATGATAAGAGAAGACGGTGAGTGGGTTGAGGCCGACTGGGATGAGGCCTTGCAGCTGGCCAGTGCAGAAATCAGGCATGCCCTGGATACATCGGCCAGTGATGAAAAAGGCGGCGATGAAGACAGTGAGGCAGGCGATGCTTCATCGAAGCTGGCAGCATTGATCTCGCCTTCATCTACGCTGGAAGAGCTGTACTTGCTGCAGAAGCTGATGCGTTCACTGGGCAGCGGCAGCATCGACCATCGTCTGCGCCAGAGTGATTTCAGTGACCAGGATTTCGCTCCGCTAATACCATGGCTTGGGCAGGACATTGAAAACCTGGAAAACATCGATGCGGCGTTGTTGATCGGTTCTAACACGCGCAAGGAGCAGCCGATAGCCAATCATCGCTTACGCAAGGCAGCGGTGACTAACAAGGCGCAGATCAGTTTCATTAATGCTAAAGAATTCGAGTTTAATTTCCCGCTTGCAAATAACATTGCAGTAGCGCAACAACAGTTAGCGCATGAGCTCGCTGCAGTTGCCGCAGCTGCTTTCACTGCTTCCGGTGAAGCAGTGCCTTCGTATATTGCAGATGCTGTTTCTAAGGCAACACCGAATAAGGCGCACAAGGCAATTGTGCAGCAATTGAGCCAGGGTGAGAATACAAGCGTATTGCTGGGCAGCCAGGCGGCGATGCATCCGTCTTTTGCTGCACTACGTGCGCTGGCTGAAGCCATCGCTGTACAGACAGGCAGCATCTTTGGTTACCTCAGTGAGGGGTCCAACAGTGCAGGTGCGTGGCTGGCTGGAGCCGTTCCGCATCGTGGCCCCTGCAATGATGCAGATGCTGTTAAAGGTCTGAATGTTTCTGACTGGGCAGAAAAAGCACCCACGGCTGCGATACTGGTTAATGTTGAACCGGAGCATGATGTTGCCCAGAGCCAGCAGGTCATTAAGGCATTAACGAATGCGAGCTCGGTGATTGCAATTACTGCTTTCAGATCGCCTGCGCTCGAGGATGTTGCCAGCATAATGCTGCCAGCTGCCGCCTTTACTGAAACGTCGGGTACCTGCGTCAACGCCGAAGGCCTTATGCAAAGCTTCAAGGGCGCAAATAATCCTGCAGGTGAAGCGCGTCCCGGCTGGAAGATTCTGCGTGTACTTGGCAACCTGCTAAAACTTGAGGGTTTCGATTACGTGTCCTCGGATCAGGTCCGTGATGAGCTGCGTGGCCATTGTGAGAGCATAGAGCTGGATAATTCAATCAGTGGTGTAGCGCAAGTCACGCTGTCGGCAACAGGCGGTTCATTCATGCGTGCTGCCGATGTGCCGATCTATGCGGCTGACGCACTGGTGCGCAGGGCGTCTTCCCTGCAGAAAACGCATGATGCCATTGCTCTTGCGGTCAGTATGAATCCAGCAGATGCAGCGCGCCTCGATCTTGATGATGAGATCACAAGCGTGAGTGTGAAGCAGGGTGAAGGCAGTGCGATTCTCAGGTTGATCATAGACGAAAAGGTGCCTGCAGGAAGTGCGTGGATTCCGATGGCGGTCAAAGGCAGTGAGCTGCTGGGCGATCCGTTCGGTGAAGTGGTTATTGAGAAGGCCTGAATACTGTGATCGATTCAATCATTAATATAAGCATCGAACTCTGGAACTGGTTCCCGCCAGGGTGGCAGCTGTTCCTTGAAATCATCGGCAAGATTATCCTGATCGTATTGCCGCTGATGCTTGCAGTTGCCTACACCACCTATGCTGAACGCAAGGTGATCAGCTATATGCAGGTGCGCATCGGGCCAAACCGTGTTGGTCCGCGTGGCTGGCTGCAGCCGATCGCAGATGCAGTGAAACTCATGTTCAAGGAAATTGTGCTGCCGACGAATGCGAGCCGTTTCCTGTTCCTGTTCGCACCGATCCTGTCGATTGCGCCGGCGCTCGCTGCCTGGGCTGTGATTCCGTTTGACCGCGGTTTGGTGTTGTCGGATATCGATGCTGGCCTGCTTTACTTACTGGCGTTGACCTCAATTGGTGTCTTCGGTGTCATCATCGCCGGCTGGGCATCGAACTCCAAGTACGCAATGATGGGCGCACTGCGTTCAGCCGCACAGATTGTTGCCTATGAAATCGCCATGGGTTTTGCCCTGGTTGGCGTGTTAATGGCCAGTGGCAGCCTGAATATAGGTGATATCGTTGAAGGCCAGGCTGGCGGATTGTCGAGCTGGTTTATCTGGCCGTTGCTGCCATTGTTCCTGGTCTACTTTATTTCCGGTGTTGCGGAAACCAACCGGGCGCCTTTCGATGTGGCTGAAGGTGAATCAGAGATCGTTGCCGGTTTCCACGTGGAGTATTCAGGCA
>DAOWLL010000551.1 GCA_030641945.1 Gammaproteobacteria bacterium
GATATGGTCTTCGGACCGCAAACCATTCATCGCCTGCCGCAGATGCTGAACAGTGTTGGCCACAAGCATCAGCACATAGTCGATATCAGTTTTCCCGAAATAGAAAAATTCGATCATCTTCCTAAACCCAGGGCTGAAGGCCCGACGGCGTTTGTCTCTATCATGGAAGGCTGCAGCAAGTACTGCAGTTTCTGCGTGGTGCCCTACACCCGGGGTGAAGAAGTCAGCCGGCCATTCGATGATATCCTGGCTGAAGTCGCTGGACTCGCAGCACAGGGCGTGCGTGAGGTTAATCTGCTGGGTCAGAATGTAAATGCTTACCGTGGTGTTATGGATGATGCAGCAGAGGGTGAACAGGAAGAAGCCGATCTGGCATTGCTGATCAATTATGTTGCAGCCATCGATGGCATCGACCGCATTCGCTTCACCACTTCGCATCCGCTGGAGTTTTCCGAGCGTTTAATTCAGGCCTATGCTGAAGTGCCTGAACTGGTCAGTTTTCTGCATCTGCCGGTTCAGTGTGGTTCCGACCGGGTGCTGGCTGCAATGAAGCGTGGCCACACCGCGCTTGAATACAAGCATATCATCCGCAAGCTGCGCCAGGTGCGCCCCGGCATCGCGATATCATCCGACTTTATTATCGGTTTCCCGGGCGAAACGGATGAAGATTTTGAAGCGACCATGAAACTGATCGATGATGTCGATTTCGATCATTCATACAGTTTTATCTACAGCGCACGCCCCGGTACACCGGCGGCGGCATTGCCGGATAACACACCGTTAGCGGTAAAAAAACAGCGACTGGCACACCTGCAACAGGATATTTTATCAAGAGCAGAGAAATATAGCCGCGCCATGATCGGCACGGTTCAGCGCGTGCTGGTTGAAGGTCCTTCCAGAAAAAGTGAAATCCAGATGTCGGGTCGAACAGAGAATAATCGTGTGGCCAACTTTAATGGCAGTGCCGACCTGGTTGGCAGTTTTGTTGATGTAAAAATAACCGAAGCCTTTCCCAATTCCCTGCAGGGTGAAATTATTGCCTATGCTGAAAATAATGCCGAACGTAAACTTGCCTGACAGTGTTCTGTCGAAGAATTCAACATGCCAGTAAAAATCGTTAAAAGCCTGGATTTCGAACTTGTGCCAACCGACAACAGTCGCCTGGCTAATTTGTGTGGCCAGTTCAATCAACACCTGCACCAACTGGAAAAGCATTTTGATGTAGGCATAGCCTGCCGCAGTAATCACTTTCAGATTGAAGGACGCGATGAAAATCAGCGTGCGGCGATGGCTGCGATCAAGAACCTTTATGATGCTGCAGACACAGAGGCATTGACGCCTGCGACCGTGCAGTTATACCTGAATGAATCGAATGGCGAGAACTCGGTAGATCAAAAGCGGAAGGATGATCAGCGGCGCTGGAGTATGAAAACCAGCAAGGCGACGATCAAGGGGCGCGGCAAGAACCAGCTTGAATACCTGAAGCAGATCAAGACCTATGACCTGACCCTGGGTATAGGTCCTGCAGGTACAGGCAAGACGTATCTAGCGGTAGCCTGTGCCGTTAATGCACTGGAGAATGATGAAGTGCAGCGCCTGGTGCTGGTGCGTCCGGCAGTCGAGGCAGGTGAACGCCTGGGCTTCCTGCCCGGTGACCTGGCGCAAAAAATCGATCCCTATTTGCGCCCTATGTATGACGCACTTTATGAAATGATGGGCTTTCAGAAAGTTGCGAAACTGATCGAGCGCAATGTGATTGAAATAGCGCCGCTTGCTTATATGCGCGGCCGCACCCTGAACGATTCCTTCATTATTCTTGATGAAGCGCAGAACACCACCATCGACCAGATGAAGATGTTTCTGACGCGAATCGGTTTTGGCTCCAGGGCTGTTGTTACCGGAGACATTACCCAGGTGGATC
>DAOWLL010000347.1 GCA_030641945.1 Gammaproteobacteria bacterium
CAGGACAACCGATACAAAGGAACTCTCGTTCGATGTCTCGGGTGCGGCGGCAAATACTGGAGACGCAGATAACACCAACAGCACGCCCGGCTTCGGTGCAGCCGGCGGACTATCAGCAATATTGATACTGATTGTTGCACTGCGAAGGAGAGCTACGAGGTAACAAGATCATGAACCGGGTATCAGTCGTATTCGTATTTGTGCTTTTATTAACGTCGGTTGATGCGGCGCAGGCGATCAGTGCTGCGGCTGGACCCGGGGTCATGATAATAGAGACCCACGTTACACAGGACTTTCAGGGAGTCGATGAGTATGAACTGGTGGTGCATAACACCGACATAATTCCCCTGCAGGTGCATTTCACTCTCGAAGGAGATATCAACAACACCCATATCGTGGATGTCGAGTTCGGCGATAACGATTTCAGCCTGCAGCCAAACAAGAGGCAAACCATTCCTGTGGCATTTTCGGCAAAAGTCGCTGGCACATATCATGGGAAGATACTGTCGTTATTCAGCGGTGTGCAGGAATCGGACGATAGAACCGGTGCTGATGTCGGATTTGCAGCAGCCACAAAAGTAACGATCAACGTATACGGTGAGCGCCCGGAAGGGCGTGTTACCGATGTCAGGGTCAGCGATACCGAGATTAATGAACCGATGTCAATCTTCGTAGAGTTTGAAAACAGAGGAGGTGTTGCGGCTTCGCCGATGTTCAGCGCCACGATACTCAAGAATGGCGAGGTGGTTGACACTGTATCTGCTCCCGGCACCGCGATCCTGCCACAAGAGGTGGGGGTGCTGAATGTGACATGGGACTCGACAGGGCAGGGGACTGGAAATTATACCGCCGATCTCGAGGTTAAACTTGGAGATGATGTGCTGTATGACAACGGCCACAATTTTTCGATTGTGCTGCAACTCGGTTCTGAGCCACTGCAATCAGCCACTCATGTAGTGACTGTGCGGACTCCGCACGATGAAATTGAAAAAACACCTCTTACAGTATATCCCTGTTTGATAGGATTTGCATCAGCAGCACTGCTGATATTCAGAAAACGATCAGCAAGAGGGGGTGGAAAATAGCAAAAGAGATAATGGAAATATAATAAAATAAATATAACCTAATATCCGCTCGTCATAGACAAACCGTGAAAAAGATTATCTTTTTCACACAAACATAAAAAGGAGGAAAACAATATGAAACCAAGAATGTTGCTGCTGGTAATTGCTGTTGCGCTGACTGCATCCATGGCTGCCGGTACGCCCAACGAGACATATTCGGTCGGTGCCGATGCAATATGCCTGATGGCTACCGCAAAACCCGTAATAAACGTCACGAGCTATAACATCACGCTGGGTGTTACCCGGGACTATACAATACCCTATGGCTTCACTGGAGAGCCAATCGACTTCACAATCGATGTAACGGATGGCAACGGTGCATCCGATATCGCAACGGTCGAACTGATATTCTCTGATGATGCGTCTATCAGTGCAGAGGATACTGTTGTGCCACTCGCCCACGTTGTGGATGTGGACGCTACCACCGCAACGTTTGGAGCGACGTGGATTGTACCATCCACAAGCGGTCTTAAACATGTGCTGGTTAATGTAACCGATAGTACTGGTTTAGCTGCTACCAATAATGGTATTGAGGTTGGGAATATATTCCAGAATCCGCTGATGGGCTTTGAGGTCAAGGATGGATCAGGAACTGCACTTATGACCGTCAGTTTCGCTGCATCCGCCCCAGGAACAAACAGCGTACCATCTGACCAGAACACGATCCAGATCATCAATACGGACCCTGATGGTGTTGGGATGAGAATCAAAGTATCGGTGGTGGCAACCGCAATGACTGATGGTACGAATGAAATCCCGGTGTCGAATATAGGGGTAGATGACACCCCGCTATCCATGACGCCGACTGAGATCGACTCTGCTATCGATCCCCTGGAATCAGCCAGCCACAATTTCAAGCTGGATTATCCGGCAGGACTTGTAGCAGGAACATATAAGGGCGGCATAGATTTCGAGGTCGAGGCAATATGACTGGTCACAAGCTGCTGGAAACAGCAGTTTGTTGATTTTTTATTTTTGCGAGAAAAATGAAACACAACTCCTATAATACTGCGCTGGTGCTGTTCATTGCAGTCATGTCGATGGGGCATGTAGTAGCTGAAGATGTTGAATGGGCTCGGGCAAATGAGTATACGCTTCATCTCCATGACCAATTCGTAAAAGAGGGGTTTGCGGTAGAGGCATGTAGTTTTGATATAGATCATGGTCTCGTTCTCATAAAGATATATCGCAATGGATCGGTGGTCACGACAGATTCTCTGACAGGGACCGAATCAATCAATCACAACGATGAGATTAATGTGACCGTGGTAAACGTGACCGGCTATGAGGTCGCGTGGTGTGATGAAGAGAATGATCCGATAGCGGATATCGAAGTGCGTCTACGTGCCAAACCGGAGCTCCAGTTATCCATCTCAACCGATGAAGAAGCACCGTACCCGGATGATAATGAGATTCACGCAGAGGTGCTCTTGAAGAACACCGGAACCTGCAGCATCGAGGAAGTGAAGCTCAATATAAACACAGGCGGCATGCGGACAATAAGTAACCGGATTCGCAATTTCGATGAGATCGCAAGATATCGCTCAGAGACTATAGATGTATATCTCAAGATACCTTACCTGATGGAGAAACGGGCATTCGAAATCACAGCCACCGCATCCGGCAAGAGCTGGGACGGTGAGAAACATATTATCTCTGCTTCGAAATCAATCACAGTGTTGCCCTGCTGGAAGATGCTTGAGATCGAAAAAACAGTGACTGAATCAGTATATCTGCATGGCGACCGTTTCAACAATTATAACGATTCAAACAGTTCAATCCCTTCCTGTGCTACCGTGAACCTTACGGTTTTCAATCCCGGTTTAATCGATATCAACTGTATTGAACTCACAGACTACCTTCCAGAGAACTTTACGCTGGAAGATGATTCGAGCCTGGAATGGACACTGAATCTAACTCCAAACGAAAAGAGACAGTTTTCTTATTCGATGAAACCTCGGTCTGGTGGAAGTTATAGCGTCCCGGTTGCTGCTGCCAACTGGAGTTTATGTGGAAAAAATTATAGTGTTGTATCAACTTCGAATCAA
>DAOWLL010000236.1 GCA_030641945.1 Gammaproteobacteria bacterium
GCCATATCCTGGCACCTGTATGAGTTACTGAAAGACGATGGCGTTCTTGATAAAAAAGATGTGCACCGCGTCGTCTTCAATGAAGTCACCAAGCGCGCCATCAAGGAAGCCATTGAGAATCCACGCGAACTGTCCAACGACCTTGTAAACGCCCAGCAGGCCAGGCGCGCACTTGATTACCTGGTCGGCTTCAACCTGTCACCCCTGCTGTGGAAAAAAGTTCAGCGCGGCCTCTCGGCTGGGCGAGTACAAAGTCCGGCACTGCGGCTGATAGTTGAACGTGAACAGGAAATTGAAAATTTTAATGAAGAAGAATACTGGACCATAGCTGCTGATGTAGATAAAAACGACCAGCCTTTCATTGCCCGCCTTACGCTATTTGCCAACGAAAAGGTCATTGATAAACAGGTCAAGAAAGAAGGCGAGAAAGCTGTTGAAAAAACAAAGTTCACCTTCACGAACGAAAAGGACGCCCTCGCCGCCAGGGATTCATTATTAACATCGGCAGCTGGAAAGCTTAGCGTCGACCTGGTCAAGAAAAAGGAAGCCAGGCGCAACCCGAACCCACCGTTCACGACATCGACCATGCAGCAGGAAGCCGCGCGCAAACTGCGTTTTTCTGCGCAGCGCACCATGCGCACAGCGCAGCAGCTGTATGAAGGCATTGATATCGGTGGCGAAACAGTTGGCCTTATCACCTATATGCGTACCGACTCGGTCAGCCTGGCAAATGAAGCACTGGGTGAATTGCGTCAACTGATTGAAGAGAGCTATGGCAAGGATTTTCTGCCTGAAGCACCACGTACCTATAAAACCAAAGCAAAGAATGCGCAGGAAGCGCATGAAGCCATTCGACCCACATCAGCGCGCCACTTGCCGCCAGCAATAAAATCGCATTTGAGTGCAGACCAGTCAGCCCTGTACGAACTCATCTGGAAGCGCACCATGGCCTGCCAGATGATTCACGCCACACTGGACACCGTTAGCGTCGACCTCGGCTGCAGTGAAGGCAACAGCTTCCGTGCTAATGGCTCAACCATCAAGCACCCCGGCTTCATGAAGGTGTATACCGAAGACATCGACGATGACCGAAGAGGTGAAGACCGGAACAGGATTCTTCCGGAAATGGAAGAAGGTGAACACATCAAGCTGCTCGATATACGCAGCGACCAGCATTTCACCCAGCCACCACCAAGATTTACTGAAGCCAGCCTGGTTAAGACACTTGAAGAGTATGGCATTGGCCGCCCTTCAACCTATGCCAGCATTATTTCAACGCTGGTTAACCGAGAATACGTCGAACTCGAAAGCCGGCGCTTCACACCGACTGACATCGGCCGCATCGTGAATGGCTTCCTTACCGAACACTTCTCCAAGTACATTGACTATGAGTTCACTGCCAACCTGGAAGATGAACTCGACAGCGTGTCGCGCGGTGAAGAAGACTGGATCCCGTTAATGCGCAAATTCTGGGAACCCTTCATCACGCAGGTTGAAGACAAGGATGCCAATGTCAGTCGTGCCGAGGTTGCACAATCTTCTTTCATCTGCACCGATGAGAAAACCGGCAAGCCTGTCACTGTTCGCATGGGGCCCTATGGACCCTTCGTGCAGATTGGCGACAAGGACGATGAAGAGAAGCCGCAATTTGCCAGCCTGCGTCCCGGCATGAAAATGGTTGAAGTCACCGCGGACAACTATCTTGATCTGTTCGTATTGCCGCGAGACCTCGGTGAAACACCCGAGGGTGAAAAGCTCAGTACCAACTATGGCCGCTTTGGTCCTTACGTAAAATATGACAACAAGTTTGTTTCCATCAACAAGGCCTACCAGGAGCAGGGGGTTGACCCCTACAACATCACGCATGAGCAGGCGATGGAGCTGGTCAGGGCCAAGAAAGAATTTGATGCGAATAAATACATCAAGTCGTTTGAAGGTACCGACATCGAGGTTCTCAATGGACGTTATGGCCCTTACATCACCAACGGACAGAAAAACGCAAAAATTCCCAAGGACAAGCAGCCCAAAGACCTCACATTGCAGGAATGCGAAGAATTACTCGCAGCGGCACCTGAACGCAAAGGACGCAAGAAGAAGGCAGCGAAAAAAGAAGCAGTGAAAAAAGCCGCTCCAAAGAAGAAAGCCGCAAAGAAAAAGGCCCGTAAAAAGAAAACCGCAAAGAAAAAAACCGTAAAGAAAAAATCGTAAGGCAAGGCTGAAACCATGGCCACTGAATTTGCCATCCGCTTTGCTGCTCACTGTATTCGACAATGCGGCATCATCGCATACCCCACAGAAACAGTTTACGGCCTGGGCTGCGACCCGCTTTGCGCCGAAGCCGTCAATGAAATCAATAGCCTCAAAGGCAGGGATGCGGGCAAGGGGCTGATATTAGTTGCATCCCGTCTGCAGCAGCTTGATACATTGATCGATGTTAGTGGCCGCAATGAGCGTGCTGCCATTGTTGGCGAGCATGAGCCTACCAGCTGGATAGTTTCTGCCAAAGACACAGCACCTGAATGGATCACCGGCAGACATCACACGATTGCCATACGCATCAGCTCACATCCACTGCTGATGCGTCTATGTGATCAGCTTGGCCACGCCCTGGTCTCAACCAGTGCAAATCCTGCAGGAAAAAAACCTGCGTTAAACTCATTGCAGCTGCACCGCTATTTCGACGGACTGGTTGATAGCATGCTCATATCCAATCATAATTGCAGCGGCAAACCCTCAAAAATTCGTCACCTGAAAAGCAGACAACTGCTGCGGAAATAGCATGAGCTCAAGCAACACACCCGACGTCAGCGCTGTCAAACAATACCTGTTAAGCCTGCAGGAAAACATTTGCAAGGAACTGGCCGCGGAAGACGGCAAGGAAGATTTCATCCGTGATGAGTGGCAGCGCGAGCACGGCGGCGGTGGCGGCCTTAGCCGTGTACTGACCAATGGCGCCGTGTTTGAACAGGCCGGCGTTAATTTCTCACATGTCCAGGGCAAGGAACTACCCGCATCGGCTAGCGCACACAGACCAGAACTCGCTGGCCGTGAATTTGAAGCCATGGGTGTATCACTGGTTATACATCCGCATAATCCATATGTGCCCACCTCACATGCCAATGTTCGCTTTTTTATCGCGACAAAAAAAGGCGGTGACCCGATATGGTGGTTCGGCGGCGGCTTTGATCTCACACCCTATTATGGCAATAAGGAAGACTGCGTACACTGGCATGGTGTTTCGCGAGATGCCTGCAAGGGTTTCGGTACTGACACCTATCAGCGCTATAAAAAATGGTGCGACGAATATTTCTTCCTCAAACACCGCAGCGAACCACGCGGCATTGGCGGTCTGTTCTTTGACGATTTGAACGAGGGCGGATTCGACCAGTGCTTTGCATTCATGCAAAGCGTTGGCGACCATTATCTGAAAGCCTACTTGCCGATCGTGCAAAAACGTAAAAACACAGAGTATGGTGAAAGGGAGCGCAGCTTCCAGCTATACCGTCGTGGACGTTACGTTGAATTCAACCTGGTATATGACCGTGGCACCCTGTTTGGCCTGCAAACAGGTGGGCGTACAGAATCGATCCTGATGTCCCTACCGCCCGTGGTGAACTGGCGCTACAACTGGAAACCTGAAGCCGGCTCAGCCGAAGATGAGCTATACCAGACCTATCTAAAACCAACTGACTGGCTGGCTTAATCTGTACTATTTGACAGATAAGTACATGATTACCGCAAAGAGCGCAAAGAAATGCTGGTTATATTACGTGCAAGAATCAGGATTCAGCTGACAGTCAGCTTCATATTAATACAAACTACGACTATGATTTTTTGTTAGTTCAGCCGGAATTGGCTATATAGGAAAGGCTATAAATATTTACTCTCGCAAAGGCGCAGAGATATGATTGATGGTGTTTCCGGTCTAATGGCCTAACGCCTGCAACGCTTCGCTTATGCAGGCCTACGTGATTTTCCCTTCTGTGAAATGAGCTGTTCCTCCTCTGCGCCTCTGCGGTTAAAACCATATTATGGGTTATCACATTCACCTGGCCATCAACCAGTAAATATTACTCGGAGCTTGCCCGTTTGTGCAGGTTGACGATGTTAACGCATGGCAGCTCTGTTAACGGACGGGAGATATAATTTCCCTGCACCTTGTCAACGCCACATATCTTCAGCAGTCGTATAACTTCGGGACTTTCAACATA
>DAOWLL010000480.1 GCA_030641945.1 Gammaproteobacteria bacterium
ATGAAATATAGCTTAAAAATGAATATTGACGGTATTGTTCCGATTTTTCAATGATGCTAATCAAAAGTACTGATTTATCTGATATAAATCAAGATAAAGCGTTTTCTCAACAAATATCACTATGACATACTCGCGCGCATGAAATTTGCTAAAAATAAACATAAAAATCAAAAGCGAAAACATTCTCAGGAACCCGGCAGCATGAGTGCCAAAGCCGACAGGCATAAGCTATATGAATTGTCTGTGCAGGATGTTTCCCATGAATATAGCTTTATAAACAAAACTTTCCGGGAAATTCGCGGATATAACGCACATGTGCTCAGAGAAGACTTTTGCGGTACCGCAAAAATGTGCTGTGAATGGGTCAGTAAAAGAGGCAAGAATACAGCTGTTGGTGTCGACATCGATCCCGAAGTGCTTAGCTGGGGAAAGCGGCATAATCTTGGCAAGTTGAAATCCGAGGCCAGGAAACGCATCACCCTGCTGCGGGAAAATGTAATGAAAGCCAGGACAAAACCTGCACAGGTTATCATGGCAATGAATTTCAGCTATCAACTGTTCAAACAGAGGGACACACTCAAAAAGTATTTCAAGACTGTACAGAAATCACTGGCTAAAGACGGCATCTTCTTCCTGGACGCCTTCGGTGGCTACGAGGCCTATTCGGAGACAAAAGAAAAGACCAGGCATAAGGATTTCACCTATGTCTGGGAACAGGCGTCTTACAACCCGATAACAGGCGATATGACCTGTCATATCCATTTCCATTTTCCGGATAAATCCCGCATGAAAAAAGCCTTCACCTATGAATGGCGTCTATGGACATTACCCGAGATCAGGGAAATGCTTGATGAAGCCGGCTTTTCCAAGGTGACTGTTTATTGGGAAGGAACCGATGAAGAATCAGGGGAAGGCAACGGGAAATATTCTCCATCACTTCACGGTGATGCTGATCCAAGCTGGGTATGCTATCTGACAGCAGAAAAGTAAAGCCTCTGTTTAGGGTAACTCTGATTAATTAAACAAATTATCCACAGATGAACACAGATATTTAGAAACATAAAAACGCTTTCATCCGTGTTCATCTGTGGACATATGTCCTGTTCCTTGCTGGTATCCAGCGGTTCAATAGCCTTATAACATGAATCTGACAGTGAATAGCAGATCATTAAGCATCTATTCACGCACACCATCATTCGCGTCTGTTACTCCGCGCAGTCCTGCGCTTCGCCCTGCGGGCCGCACTGGCGTGCGTTCAAAATGTTCCTTACATTTTAGTGCGTTATTTGCGGATAAAACCCCTGTGGCCTCTGTGCCTCTGTGGCATTAAATTGAATATTTACCCACTCAATACAGGCAAGAGCTGTATCATAAATTCTGGCACAGCCCACAGGGCGGGCTTTTAAGCGTACATCTTCTGCGTTATGCTTGTTATGAAGGGCCATGATAAATAGATCCGGCCCTTCATCGCGAAACATGCCTTGAACCTGTACGCTTAAAAGCCCGCAGAACTTTATGAGAATTAGCCCAGGTAAAAATGACATCACCATCCAGAGAAATCGAGTTCAAGTTTGGCGTGCATGACAGGCAGGCATTCGATCAACTCGTAGAGCATCTGAACTTGCCTGAAGCCGTACTGAATGAAGGCGTCACACAGGTCAACCACTTCTTCGACAGCCAGGCACTCTGCCTGCATAAAAAACATTTCGTTATCAGGTTACGCGAAGAAAAGGAAAATAACATCCTGACTATAAAAGGTGAACAGGCCTTACAGCAGAAAGGCAACAGCGTGCTTTCGGACCGGGTCGAAGAAGAAGTTTCGATACCACGGCAGGCTGCAGAGAATTTACTGCATGGCAGGATTTCGCCTCAACAGGCAATCAATGACCATTTTAAAACCAGGTCAGCGCCCATATTGCAAATGATAAAAACTGCCTGCAGCGATCAGGATCTGCTTCACATAGGTGAGTTCAGCAATGTACGCATCCATCTGCCGCCTGTCACGCTAGCTGTCGCTGATACCAGTGAGAAGCTGGCGTTTGAACTTGATACCAGCACTTTCCCGGATGGCAGCGTCGAGTATGAGATTGAAATCGAGATTACGCAACACAATAATGCTGCGAATATCGAAGCAGCGCTAGTCGAACTGTTTCAGCAAGCCGGTATTGAATGGCACACTGCAGCAAGCAAGGCAGAACGGTTTTTCGCAACCCAGGCCAACAACTGACCTTCGTGGACGAGAGGATTTATTAGTCCG
>DAOWLL010000524.1 GCA_030641945.1 Gammaproteobacteria bacterium
CCGGCTCTTCACTGCACGACCGTTTGATGCAACTGGGTGCTGACACATTAATAAACTGTCTACCGGCGCTGCTGAAGCGTGAATTCTATGCCGAGCGCCAGGATGATCGCCTGGCGACTTATGCCGGCAAGCTCAGCAAGCAGGAAGCTGAGATCGACTGGAATCTTGATGCGGAACAACTCGAACGTGCTGTGCGTGCCTACAATGCCTGGCCGGTTGCCTACACCCGATGGCAAAGAAAAGGTAAAGCTGAAAACCTGCGTATCTGGCAGGCTCGAGCCATGCACCTCACGCATGCTGAAAAACCTGGCGCGGTCATTCAGAGTTCTCATGAAGGCATCGATGTTGCCACAGGCAGCGGGGTGCTGCGGCTGCTGCAGGTGCAGGCCGCAGGCAGCCGCGTAATGCCGGTGTCAGATTTCATCAATGCACACCCGCTGGATGGCGTCACATTGGGGTGAGTTCTTCCTCTAAAAAAACGCGCCGAAAAAAAGTGGGTGGCCGCAACGTCCAAAGTGCTCGCTATGCAGCCATAAGCGTACTGCAGGCTGTGCTGGTGAAGGGGCGTTCGCTGGCGACTGCCAGGTCATTGATACATGACAAGCTGGAACAGCCGCGCGAGCGTTCACTGGCGATGGAACTGGTCAACGGTGTTTTACGCTGGCGCTTCAGGCTTGAAGCCCTGCTAACGCAATTATTAAGCAAACCCGTACGGAAAAAAGATGTCGACATACAGCTGGTGTTGCTGGTTGCACTGTATGAATTAATTGAGCTGAGTACGCCGGATTATGCCGTTGTTAATGAGGCTGTTGTACAGACCAGGCGTGTTGGCAAGAAATGGGCATCGGCTATGGTCAATGGCGTGTTACGCAGTTTTATTCGTGACAAACAGGCATTGTTAACCCTGGTCGATGATGACAGCGTTGCGCATTTTTCTCATCCTCGATGGCTAATCGATTTGATCAGGCAGGACTGGCCTGGGCATGCCGAGCAAATATTAAACGCCAATAACCAGCGCCCGCCGATGTGGCTTCGCGTTAACCTGG
Source organism: Gammaproteobacteria bacterium (assembly GCA_030641945.1). Lineage (GTDB taxonomy): Bacteria > Pseudomonadota > Gammaproteobacteria > SZUA-229 > SZUA-229 > JABDQW01. Next base: position 1,047 of record DAOWLL010000524.1, read on the forward strand.
GCAGGGTGTCTGTTGAAGACTATATAAAGCGGCTTGATACTCATGGCATAACAGCAGCACGGCATCCAGTCGCAGAAGCGGCACTAAAACTGGATTTGCCTATGGATGTCAGGGAGCTGCCCGGTTTTTCTGAAGGCCTGGTGTCGGTTCAGGATGCAGCGGCGCAGCTGGCGGCAAAATTGCTCGATGCTGAAAGTGGCGAGCGTGTGCTGGATTTATGTGCAGCCCCGGGCGGCAAGACCTGCCATGTTCTCGAGGCTGCAGCGAACATAGAAATGACGGCTGTCGAACTCGAGCCCTTACGTATGCAAAAGGTGCAGCAAAATCTTGATCGCCTGGGCCTGCGTGCCAGCCTGGTTGTCGGTGACGCTACCGATGCGCAAAGCTGGTGGGACGGGCACACGTTCGATCGTGTGCTGGTTGATGCGCCCTGTTCTGCCAGCGGCGTCATACGTCGTCACCCGGATATAAAGAGTCTGCGTCAGGCAGATGACCTGGCCGCACTCACTGAAATACAACAGCTGATTATTCGACAGGCATGGAATATGCTCAAGCCCGGAGGGGTGCTGCTGTATGTAACCTGTTCGGTACTGAAACAGGAAAATGAGCTGCAGATTAAACGCATGTTATCCGCACAAACCGATGCCGAGGAAGTTGTTATCGACGAAAACTGGGGTATCGCATGCCGCCACGGGAGGCAGCTGCTGCCCGGCGTTCTGGATGGGGATGGTTTTTATTTTGCAAAGCTGAAAAAGCAGGTAAACGCCACTGTGGATACTGCAATTGCTTCATGAAAGGCGTAAACTTCGCGCCTTCGGATGTGTAATTTCAATAGAATAGAACAATGAAAATCCTGATTCTGGGCGCAGGCCAGGTCGGCTCCACAGTTGCAGCTAATCTCGCATCTGAGGCCAATGATATTACACTGGTGGATAACAACGCCGACTTGCTGAATGATCTGCGCAG